>CAYXEY010000036.1:0-18376 GCA_964464105.1 uncultured Planctomycetaceae bacterium | reverse complement strand
GGCCGGCGGCACCGGCCCGGCTTCTGCACTGCGCGATCAACGCGATCAGTTGCTTGCACGGCTCTCGGAGTACTTCTCCATTACGACGCGCGAGCAGACCAACGGCTCGGTCAGCGTGTACATCGGCAACGAGTCGCTGGTGCAGAATGCAACCTCGCGCGGCATCGCCGGGGTCCGTGAAATTGACGCCAGCGGCTACACCTCGACGGTCATTCGATTTGCCGACGACAACGGCCGTGTGCCGGCCTTGTCGGGGCGCATCGAAGGGCTGATCACCGCTCGCGACGGCCGCGCCGGGGCGACGCTCGACAAGCTTCGGACGCTCGCGACCACGCTGATTCACGAAGTCAACAAGGTGCATGCCGGCGGGCAGGGCCTGGTCGGATACACCTCACTCACGAGCCTGAACCGCACGCTCGATCCAACGCTGGCACTCAACACGCCGGACAACGGCCTGACGCAATTTCCTACGACTGGCTCGTTCTTCATTGACGTCAAGGACTCGGCGAACGGCACGACGCAGCGATACCAGATTCACGTCGATCTCGACGGCATCGGCACTGATTCGTCACTTAATTCGATTGCCGCGGACATCAACGCCAACACGCCGGTGACCGCGACGGTGACTTCGGACGGCCGCCTGACCCTGAATGCGCCGGGCGGGAAGCAGATCTACTTTGCCGACGACACGTCAGGTTTCCTGGCGTCCATGGGCATCAATACGTTTTTCTCCGGCATCGACAGCGCGGACATCGACGTATCGAGCGCGATCGTGGCGAATCCGAACCTCGTCGCGGCCTCGAAGACAGGCCTCGCAGGCGATGGTTCGAATGCGACCGAGTGGTCGAAGCTGCAGACGAAGACAGTAACAGGCCTGAGTGGCACGTCACTCAATGCGTACTACGACGCAATGATCGGAGATGTCGCGGTCACGTCGTCGGCGGCCCAGGCGGCGCTGGATGCGACCACGACGATTGTCGATTCGCTCTCGGCCCAACGGGAGAGCATCTCCGGCGTGAACACCGACGAAGAGGCGGTGAACCTGATCAAGTATCAGCGCGGCTATGAAGGCGCGGCCCGCTTCATGACGGTGGTGGATTCAATGTTGCAGACCTTGTTAGGACTGATTCAGTAGGTGTGTGGAACCAGTTTTCAATCATTGATTTGGTGTGTGATTTAGGACAAGCATGAACATTCCCGGCGGCAGCTTGACACGCGTCTCAACTGGCTTGCAGAGCCAGACGCTCCTCACGGAGATCCGGATGAATGCCATCCGCGTCTTCCGCGAGCAGCAGCGCATCGCCTCCGGACAGCGGATCCTCTCGGTCAGCGAAGACCCCATCGGCGCGGACCAGATCGCCCGATTCACCAAGACCCTGCAATCGCAGGAGCAGGTGCTGCGGAATCTGACTCATGCCGACGGCTTCCTTTCGGCGACGGACGACAGTGTCAGCGACATCAACGAGCTCTTGAATGAGGCATCGCGGATTGCCAGCGAGCAGGCCAGCAGCCTGCAGAGCGCCGAGGAGCGCGAGGCCCAGGCGTCGCTGATTGATGGGCTGATTGAGCAGCTCAAGACCATCGGCAACCGTCAATATCAAGGTTTGTATCTATTTGCCGGACGCGACGTAAACCGCGCACCCTTCAGCGGCAACTATGGGCGCGTGACTTACACGGGCGACCTCGGTTCGCGCGACACACTGGCCGACAACAACGCGGCCATCTCGTTCAACCTGATTGCGTCGGATCTGTTCCAGCTTCGCAATCCACTCTCGGGCGGCTACGCGAATTTCAACACGCAACTCTCCGGCGACACGCGGCTGAGCGAACTTCGCGGCGCGACCAGCGCCGGCGTTCGACTGGGCCGGATGAGCGTCACCGAGGCGGCCGGGCCGAATATCACCTTTGATGTCGACCTGACCGGCGCCGACACCGTCAATGACGCCATTGCGCGATTCAACAGCGCTGCGGCCAATGCCGGCTCGACGCTCACGCTTTCAGTCGTTGGGAGTGGGTTGCGCATCACGTCAGGCGCCGGCAACGCCATTCAGATCGACGAGACTGGAAATGGCACCACGGCCAGCGATCTGGGCATTCGCCAGACGACACCGATCGCTTCGCCGCTGAGCGGCACGAGTGTGCAGCGCCGCGTAACCGAGACAACGCGAATCGCAGACCTCGGCCCCGGCTTCGCCCTGCCCTCGGGCATCACGATCAAGAACGGCACACGCAATGCAACGCTGACCTTTGCCGGCGCCACCACGGTCGGCGACGTGCTCAACGTCATCAATACGTCGGACACGGGCGTGCGGGCCACAATCAACGCAGACGGCAATGGCATCGATATCGAGAATCTCATTGCCGGGTCGGCCCTGAACATTGGGGAAAACGGCGGCACGGATGCGGCCGCGCTGGGCATCAAGACAACTTATGGCGGCACGACGATTGCCTCCATCAATGGCGGACGCGGAATACACCCCGTCGATGGGGCGGACTTCACGGTCACGGATTCGGGCGGAGTTTCGTTCAGCGTCGACGTGAACGGCCTCACCACGGTTCAGCAGTTACTGGACGCAATCAATTCGGCAGCGGCGACCGCGGGCTCGTCGATCGTGGCCCAGACCTCTCCGACAGGCGGCGGCATTCGGCTCACCGGCGGTGCGGGTGCGGGTTCGATCACGGTTACGCAGGCGAATCTCTCACCTGTGGCCGAAGAGCTGGGCCTGCTCGGCACGGGCAGCGCCACGCTTCTGGATGGTCGCGATGTGTTCGCATTTCGCCAGAGTGGCGTCTTCAGCGCCCTCTACCGGCTGCGCGATGCCCTGGCGTCGGACAACACTTCGGAGATCACCGAGGCCGGATCGCAAATTGACGAACTGGAAAAATACACGGCCAATACGCAGGGCCAGGTCGGCGCGCGGTCGCGCGCAGCCAAGAGCCGGCGCGAGCAGACCGAGGCGGCCGTGACCGCCACGACCATTCTGCTCTCGCAGGTCAAGGACGTGGACCTGACCGAGGCGATTACGAAATTCCAGCAGGCCCAGACTGCCCTGCAGTCCACCCTGCTGACGGGTTCCAAGATCTCAAGCCTGTCGCTGCTTGATTTTCTGCAATGAATGGATGCATTGCGGGTGGCGAAGGATGTTTGCGAATCGCGGGAAAGCGCGGTTCAAGGAGTTAGACGGATATGGTCATCTCGACGTCGCGGTTTGGCGGAATTGAAGTGGACGATCAGCGCTTCCTCAACTTCCCGAAGGGTCTGCTCGGCTTTCCCAATGACCAGGAATTCGCCCTCATTCAGACCGGCGAGAACAGCGGGTTCTACTGGATGCAGGCGGTGCATCGGCCGGAGCTGGCCTTTGTCGTGGCCGATCCGCGGATGTTCGTGGCCGACTACAGCGTGCCCATCAAGGCGGAAGATCTCACCCAGATCGGCCTGACCGATCCGGCGGGATCGCAGGTGTTTGTCATCGTGAACCGGGTGGACGACATGCTGACCGGCAATTTGCAGGGTCCGCTGGTGATCAACGTGGCCACGCGCATCGGCAAGCAGCTGGTGCTGAGCGACAAGCGGTTTGCGACGCGACATCCGCTGATGCGGCTGCCGGCCCGCCGCGAGCAGGTGGTCAGCAAGAGTGCTTAAGGCTCGGGACGCTGGCAGAAGGACGGCGCGCGGCGCGACTATGATCCGGGGAGGCTTCCTCCCCCGCATGAGTCTTCCGCCGGTCTCCGATACACGTCGAATTCAGTCGGTCGCAGGACGTGTTCAACGAAGACCGCTGTCGTCAACTGCCCCGCCTTCAAGGATGAAGGAACGGCACATGAACGGAGTCAGAGAGTATTTGCGCCCGCACGCTGCACGGGGAGACCGTGCAGGAAGGAGCCATCCATGTTAGTGCTTTCGCGACAGCGCGATGAGACCATTATGATCGGCGACGATATAGAGATTACCGTCGTCGACATCCGGGGAGACAAGGTGCGCCTGGGGATCACGGCGCCCACGTCGATCCCGGTTCATCGGAAAGAGGTCTACGAGGCCATTCAGCGCGAAAACCGCGCCGCGGCCAACATCAAACCCGAGGATCTGCCGCCCGGCACGCCGCCGGGGGCGAATCCGAACGATCCCAACAACCCCAACAGGGGCCGGCCCGGCGGCGGTCCCTTCAGGAAGTAGATTTTTTGAACCCATGTGGCCGTCGGGATGACTGGCCGCGGATGCCATCGCGCGACGATATCAATTTAAGACCTCCGCGCGAGGCAATTGATCACGGAGGATTGTCCTCATGACTCGGATTAACACGAATGTCCCTTCGATTACGTCGCGGCGTCACCTGACGCGATCGAGCGACTCCCTGGGCACGGCGCTGGAGCGCCTTTCCAGTGGTCTGCGAATCAATCGCGGCGCCGACGATCCGGCCGGACTCATCATCAGCGAGAGTCTGCGCAGCGAAATCAACGGCGTTCGCCAGGCCGTGGCCAACAGCCAGCGGGCCAGCAACGTCATCGCGACCACCGAAGGCGCCTTGAACGAAGTGGCCGCGCTGCTGACGGACATTCAGGCGAAGGTCGTCGAGGCCGCCAACAAGGGGGCCATCAGCGATGACGAAATCCGGGCCAATCAATTGCAGATCGATTCGGCCATCGAGTCGATCACGCGCATCGCCAACACCACCACGTTCGGCGGCCGTCACCTGCTGAACGGCACGCTCGATTATGTCACCAGTGGCATTAACCAGGCGCAGCTCTCAGATGTGAAGATCCACGGCGCCAAGTTTGGCACGGCGCCCTACCTGCCGGTCACGGTGAATGTCACCCAGTCGGCCCAGCATGGGCAGTTGCGCTTCGAAACCAGCGCGATCACCGGCAGTCTCACACTGGAAATCGCAGGGGCGGCGGGTGTCACCAGTCTGGCATTGCTCTCCGGCACGCGGGCCAGCGCGATTCTGGCGGCCGTGAACCTGGTGACGGATGCCACTGGCGTATCGGCGTCACTGATTAACGCGGCCAACGCGGCCAGCGGTATCGTGTTGTCGACGACTGCATTCGGAAGCGACGCCTTTGTGGGTGTCAGTGAAATCGGTACGACGACGCCTGTCTTCCAGACCCGCGATCTAAGCGGAAACCTCGTGCGCCGTGATCACGGCCGCGATGCCGCGGCAACCGTCAACGGGGCGCTCACGCTGGGCAAGGGGCTCGACCTTTCGCTCAACACAACCGGCCTGAGCATGGCCCTGCGATTGCAGGAATCGTTCAACACGCTCGGGTCGAGTAGTTTCGCCATCACCGGCGGTGGGGCGTTGTTCCAACTGGGCGGCGGCGTGGATTCCAATCAGCAGGTCAACGTCGGTGTCGGCGCTACGACGGCCTCAAGGCTGGGCACAGCCGACGTCGGATACCTCGCGCAGATCGCCAGCGGCGGCGCGTACTCACTCGTCGCCGGTGAGGCTCCCCAGGCCGGCAAGGTCGTGGCCGAGGCCATTCGCCAGGTGGCCTCGCTGCGCGGACGGCTCGGCGCGTTTGAAAAGAACACGCTGGCGACCAACGTCAATCAGCTGCAGATCACGCTCGAGAACCTTGTCGCCGCCGAATCGACGATTCGCGACGTGGACTTCGCCCAGGAGACGAGCAACCTGACGCGTGCACAGATCCTGGTCAGCGCCGGCACGAGCATCCTGTCGATCGCCAATCAGACGCCTCAGGCCGTGCTGCAGTTGCTGCAGTAGGATGGATGAGCACGACGAGGAGACGATTGCACGGCGGTTACTTTGACGCGTCAAAATCTTGATCGACGTCGCAATAGAAACGGCAAGAGCGCCTGGTCGAAGGTCATGCGGTTGTCGACCTGGACAAAGTCCGAGCCCATTGCCGACGCGAGTTCGCGATGGCTCGCCAGCAGCCGTTCCATCGCTTCGAGGTAGGCGGCGCGCAATGCGCGGGCGTCAGCCGTGATTCGAGTTTCGTTTTCCACGCCTTCAAAATGCGTCTCGCCGCGATAGGGGAAGTGGGCCTCGGCCCAATCGAGTACGCAGAAGATGATCAAGTCATGACCGCGAAAGCGCACGTGATGCAGTGCGTCTACCAGTGTCTTCTGATCAGTCAGTAGATCGCTGAACAATAAGAAGAGGGAACGACGCTTCACGCGTCGCGCCGCCTCGTGCAGGGCCGCGGCAAGATCGGTCTCGCCTGCCGGTCTAATTTTTGATAATTCAGCGATAAGCGTGGTGAGATGTGACCGCTTGCTCCGCGGCGGCAGGGCATGGCGCACCGATTTATCCAGCGCGAAAAGCCCCACCGAGTCCTGCTGTCCAACCATCATGTAGCCGAGCGTCGCAGCAAGACAAATGGCGTAATCAATCTTGGGCATGCGCGGCTCGGCCCCGGGTTCGAGCTGATCGGGCGCGGGAAATCCCATGCTGGCCGACGTGTCGATGAGCAGATAGGCGTCAAGCGTCGTTTCGGCCTCGAATTTCTTGACATAGAGCCGATCGGTGCGGCCAAACACCTGCCAGTCGATGGTCCGCAGGTCGTCGCCGAGGGCATACTTGCGATGTTCACTGAACTCGACGGAGAAGCCGTGGTAGGGTGAGGCATGCAATCCGGCAAAGAAACCCTCGGTGATGAACTTGGCCCGCAGGTCGAGCCGCTCGACGGTAGCGATTAGTTCGGGCCGCAGATAGTGTGTGATATCGTGCATGTGAGTTGTCGCACTGTGAATCGCAACTACGACTGAATCGTCCCTGACGTCATTCCCTCATTTCCGCCTGATACGACTTCAAAAGGCACCGATGCGACACTTGTACGGGCGGCTTTGTCCACAGATCATAGCCGCGTTCGCCGCATATACTGAAAGCCGATGTCCACGACCCAACTACAACGCAATACCCTGATCGGCCTGGTGGTCAGTGTTATGCTGGCTGGCGGGAAGTTCGTTGCCGGCGTGGTCGGGCACTCCAGCGCGCTTATCGCCGATGCGGTCGAATCGCTTTCGGATGCAGTCGGATCAATCGTTGTTTGGCAGGGCTTTCGTGTCGCCAGCCGCGAGCCCGATGCCAAACATCCCTACGGTTACGGTCGGGCGGAGACGGTGGCGGCCTTCTGCGTCGGATTTTTGCTGTTGGTTGCCGCGGTGTATATCGTGGTGGCCGCCTTCGAGGAGATGTTGACGCCGCACAAAGCCCCGGAGGCATGGACGCTTGTCGCACTGGCAGGCGTGATAATCGCAAAAGAACTGCTGTTTCGCGTGGTCTTGCGTGGAGCGGATCTGTTCGAGTCTGACGCCGCCCGAGCCGATGCCTGGCATCACCGCTCGGACGCGATCACCTCCACTGCCGCCTTCGTCGGCGTGTCTGTCGCCATCTGGGGGCCGGGACTGTTCGATTCTCCGCGACTCGTGCTTGCCGACGAGGCCGCGGCCATGATCGCCAGCGGGATCATTCTCATTACGGCGCTCCGACTGATTCGACCCTCCTTGCGGGAACTGCTCGACGCCGCCACGCCAGAGCTGGCCGAGAGGGTCCGCGCCACCGCCGCGCAGGTCGAAGGGGTTCGACTTGTCGAAAAAGTGTATGCTCGCAAGAGTGGACGGGGCTTTTTGGTCGACATGCATCTGCATGTCCCGCCGGAGCTGTCGATCTCGGCAGCCCATGCTTTGGCCGGAAAAGTCAAGGCGATCGTGCGGGCGAGTCATAGCAGTGTTCAACATGTACTGATTCACGTCGAACCGGACGAGGTCACACCGGTCCATCCTGCAGAATCACCCGGTTAAGGATGACTGCTTTGTTTCTCCATTTGCTCCGTGCTAAAGCGCTGCGTGAATTACGACACGGTAATGACCGACCAGGTGATCATGTTCTGGCGATTCCGCAACCGTGGAGACGCGTGGCATTCATTGGGCGATGCTTCCCATCGTCCTGTTGATTACGGAAGTGGGGCGATGGCCGCGCACGCAATACAATCTGATAGAACAAAACGATGGCACCCGGTACTTCAATGAAATCACTGTCCCCCGCGTCCCCGAGTGCGAATGAGCAGCCGTCCGCACTCGTCAGGGTCTGGGCCGAATGGGGCATGCTGATCATCGCGGCCCTGGCGATTCTCGGCATCGCTGCCCACCTGATTCTACGTTACGCGCTGCATGCCGGAACTTTCGCTCACACATTTCCGTTGTGGATCGTGCTGGCCCTGGGCGGATTGCCACTCGTGCTGCAATTGGCCCAGAAGCTGGTGAAGCTCGAGTTCGGCTCCGACCTTCTCGCGGGCATTTCGATCGTGACGGCCGTGTTGCTTGGCGAACACCTCGCCGGTTGCCTTGTGGTGTTGATGCTTTCGGGCGGCGAAGCGCTGGAGAGCTTCGCCGTTGCCCGCGCGTCGTCGGTGCTGCATGCGCTGGCCCAGCGCATGCCGGCGGTTGCTCATCGCCGCGAGGCCGGACGCGTGGTCGATGTGCCGCTCGGTGACGTGGCCATTGGAGATACAATTGTCATCTTTCCGCATGACATCTGTCCAGTGGACGGCGTCGTGATTGAGGGATTCGGCGTAATGGACGAATCTTTCCTGACCGGCGAGCCGTTCAGGATGTCCAAGACGCCCGGTTCCGACGTGATCTCTGGCGCCATCAACGGCGACGCCGCCCTGACCATTCGAGCGACCCATCCCGCGGCCGATTCGCGCTATGCCCGCATCATGCAGGTCATGCGCGCGGCCGAACAGAACCGTCCGCGCATGCGCAGGCTGGGTGATACCCTTGGCGCCTTCTACACGCCGCTTGCACTGATCATCGCGATCGCGGCCTGGATCGTGAGCGGACAGTCGCACCGGTTTCTGGCGGTGCTGGTCGTGGCCACGCCGTGTCCGCTGCTCATTGCGATCCCCGTCTGCATTATCGGAGCGATTTCGCTTTGTGCTCGGCGCGGCATCATCGTGAAGGATCCCGCGGCCCTGGAGCGGATCGCGACTTGCAGCACGGCCATTTTCGATAAGACCGGAACGCTTACTTACGGCCGCCCGCGACTCGTGGATCAAGTCGTCGCTGCAACATTCGAGCCGGATTACGTATTGAAACTCGTGGCCAGTCTCGAACGCTACTCCAAGCACCCGCTGGCGCATGCAATTCTGGCATCGGCCGATGCGGCGCGGATTCCGCTGCTCGCGGTCAGCGAGATCAGCGAGCCGCCGGGCCAGGGCATGCGCGGCGTCGTGGGCGGGCACACCGTGCGAATCACAAGTCGCGGGGCGCTCACCCGCTCACCTGTGTCCGGGAGTGATGCAATGCCGCCGCATGGCGGAGGGCTGGAATGTTGCGTCGTCATCGACGAGCGCTTCGCGGGGGTGTACCGATTCCGCGACGAGCCGCGCAGTGAGGGTGCATCGTTCATCCGGCACCTCAATCCGCGGCATGGGTTCAATCGTGTGATGATCGTCTCGGGTGATCGCGAGTCAGAGGTGCGCTACCTGGCCGAGCGAATCGGCATTGAGGAGGTGCATGCCCAGAAGTCGCCCGAGGAGAAGGTCGCTATCGTTCGTGCCGAGACACAGAAGGCCCGAACGCTTTACGTGGGCGACGGCATCAACGACGCCCCGGCCCTGATGTCCGCGACGGTGGGCATGGCCATCGGACAGCACAGCGAGATCACCACCGAGTCGGCCGGCGTGGTCATCATGGACAGCTCGCTGGAAAAGGTGGACGAGTTCATGCACATCAGCCGGCGGATGCGGACCATTGCCCTGCAGAGCGCGATCGGCGGCATGGCGTTGAGCTTCGGCGGCATGCTGCTCGCCGGCGGCGGATGGCTGTTGCCCGTAGCCGGTGCGGTCACGCAGGAGGTGATCGACGTGTTCGCGATTTTCAACGCGCTGCGCGCCGCGATGCGGCCGAGGGACCTGACCGATTTTGACGCAGTTGGTTGACAAATAGCCTGTTGCAGGGGCGCGGTGGCAATGGATGGGCCTCGGAATCCCGGAAAACGGGCTGCCATGGGCCATCCCCAAGGTTTTTTTGCGATTGCCGAATACAGGTTGACATGTCGGAATGTTACGATATAATTGACTATTGAGGAGTCACAAAAAGATGCGGCGAGCGAAGTTGCGATTAACGGAAATGGATGCGTTGCGGCAGGCGGCCGAGTGCCTGCGGACGCTGGCTCATCCGCACCGCCTGCGAATGATCCAGATGTTGCTTCAAGGCGACTATACCGTTCGTGAACTGGCCGACGCATGCGAGATTCCTAGCCCGATGGCATCGGAACACCTGCGCCTCATGCAGCGTTGCAGATTCCTGGAGAGCGAGAAGCAGGGGCGCAAGGTCTTCTACCGCGTCGTTGAGCCGCACCTGAAGAACATCCTGGAGTGCGTCGGCGATCGATTCGGAGTCGCGCTGGCGGGATGAAGCGGGAGGGTCTTATTTTCGCAAAAAAGTCGTAAGATTCCGACATATCGAATGTTCGAAGCATGAGGATAACTTGGGAGGGCAACATGAAAGCCACCAGCATTTCACCGAAGCAGTTGTACGAAACCATCCAGTCCGGACAGGCCGTCGACCTGATCGACGTGCGGACGCCGTTCGAGTTTCAGGAGGTTCATGCGACCTTTGCGCGCAACGTGCCGCTTGATCAACTGGATGCCGCGAAGATCGCTGCCGAGCGGAACGGCGGCGGACAACCGTTGTATCTCATCTGCCGGTCGGGAAGTCGCGGCAACCAGGCTTGTGAGAAGTTCCTTGCAGCCGGCTATCCCAACATTGTGAACGTGGAAGGCGGCACCCATGCATGGGAAGAGGCCGGCTTGCCAGTGACTCACGGCAGGAAGGTCATGTCGCTCGAACGACAGGTTCGCATCGCCGCCGGATCGCTGGTGCTGATCGGAGCGCTTCTGGCCTGGTTTGTCCATCCGGCATTCATCGGATTGTCTGCATTCGTCGGCGCCGGACTGGTCTTTGCCGGACTCACGGACACCTGCGGGATGGGCCTGATGCTGGCGAAGATGCCGTGGAACCAGGTGGCCCGCACAAGCTCGCCGGCTTCGAGTTCCGCGTCGCCGGCCTCGAGCCGATCGTGTTGCGGTCGCAGCGTGACCCCTTCGAAGTAAGTGGACGTCACCGACTCGGCCGGGGGAACGCAGTCAGGAAAAAAGTCGAGTTCGATCTACTGGGACTGGGAAAACAAGGCCAGAAAGGTTTGGAGTCATGTTACTGCATCAGCGATTTGTTCCGGGTCTGGCGATTGCCTCCTATCTGGTGGCAGATGAGCGAACAGGCGAGGCCGCTGTGATCGACCCCACGCGGGACGTGGAAGACTATCTCGTCTATGCCAGGGACAACGATCTTCACATCCGGCACATATTGGAGACGCACGTTCACGCCGACTTTGTCAGCGGCGCGCGGGAGTTGAAGGCCCGCCTGAAAGACCAGCCCGTGATTCACGCCTCCGGCATGGGCGGAACCGATTGGACGCCCGGATACGCCGATCGAGTGGCGGTCGATGGGGACGAAGTGAATGTCGGCTCGATTCGGCTCAAGGCAATTCACACGCCCGGTCACACGCCGGAGCATGTGTCGTGGGCATTATTCGACGACACCCGCAGTCGCGACACGCCCTGGATCATCTTCACGGGTGACTTTCTTTTCGTCGGCGATGTGGGACGACCGGACCTGCTTGGCGCCGAGGCCCAGCGGAAACTCGCGCATCAATTATACCAGAGTATATTTGAGAAGTTGCCCGCGGTTCCCGATATCACCGAGATATTCCCGTCGCACGGCGCGGGATCCTTGTGCGGCAAGGCGATCAGTTCGCGCCGATCCTCCACGGTTGGTTTCGAGCGACGATTCAACTCTGTGCTCGCGCGCAAGCCGGAGGAACAGTGGATTCGCGATCTAATGACCGACATGCCTCCGGCCCCGCCGTATTTCCGACGCATGAAGCGCGTGAATCAGGAGGGGCCTGCGATCCTGGGGCCAGAATTGCCGGGTCAGCGCCGGTGGAGTCCCCGCGAAGTTCACGACCGGGTGTGCGATCAGTGTCTCATTCTGGATGTCCGATCCAAGGAGGCATTTGCGGCGGCACACATTCCGGGCGCCATCAACATACCGTTCGGCCCGCAACTGCCGACCTGGGCCGGCTGGGTGCTGCCCTATGATCGTCCGATCCAACTCATGGTGGATAACGCCATGCAGGTATCCGAGGTTGTGACCCATCTGACGCGCGTCGGGTTTGATACGATTGAAGGCTATGTTCAGGGCGGCATGGAAGGCTGGTCCACCAGCGGCTATTCGCTTTCCATGCTTGACACCGCTTCCGTGCATCAATTGCGGGATCGTCTCGCGCTGGGCGCCGATCGAATCACCGTGCTCGATGTGCGGACCGAGAAGGAATGGAATGCAGGACACATTGACGGCGCCCTCCACATTCATGGCGGTCGCCTGCAAGAGCGGTTTGCCGATGTGCCCAAGGGCAAGCCGGTGACCGTCATCTGCGGTTCGGGCTACCGGGCATCCATCGCGGCGTCATTCCTCAAGCGCGAGGGCTACACTGAAGTGACCTTGGTAGTCGGCGGGATAATGGCATGGAAGGCGGCCGGCCTTCCAATGACAACTTGCGCGGGGGCCGTATGCAACAAATAAGGCGGACCTGGACCAGGTCGTTAGGAGGAATTTCCGTGAAAGAAATCCTGATCATGATCGGATTCATCGGAGTCTGGTTCGTGTTGAATCGCTGGGTGTTGCCGCGCTTCGGCGTGCAGACCTGAATGAGCGATGCATGCACGCGGGTTCCGCGTGCCGAGCAGGTCGATCGCTCGAACCCCGCGGACAATAACCTCCGGGATACTCCCACCGAGTCGAAATAGCCCATGCTCTGGTTTCTGACGGCGGCGTTTGGCGGCATCGTGGGATTCTCACTGGGACTGACCGGCGGCGGTGGCGCGATCTTTGCCGTCCCGCTGCTGGTGTATGGTCTCGGGGTTGCGCCCCGTGAAGCCGTTGGAATTTCACTCGCTTCGGTCGGCGTCACTGCGTTCGTGGGCTTCCTGGGACGCTGGCGCGCTCGCCAGGTTGAAGCGCGAACCGGGCTGATCTTTGCAGGTGCAGGCATGCTGGGTGCTCCCGTCGGTTCAATACTGGCCGGGCTGATTCCCGATGCCGTGCTCCTGGCCCTGTTCGCCGTGTTGATGGTGGTTGTGGCGATACGAATGTGGATGCAAGCCGGGCGCCTGACACGCGGCGGATCGCCGATTCCTGACGAGTCCATAGGCCCCGCGATTTGGAGTTCGACCTGTCAACGGGATGGCGACGGGAGACTGATCTTGACCTCTCGTTGCGCGGCTTTGCTGATCGCCACCGGCGTGGCGACCGGTGTGCTGTCGGGTTTGTTTGGTGTGGGCGGCGGCTTCGTCATTGTTCCGGCGCTCGTGTTGTTCAGCGGCATGGCGATTCACCTTGCGATCGGCACCTCGTTGATGGTGATCTCCATGGTCAGTCTGTCGGGAGTTGGATCGTACCTGCTTGCGGGTCGGTCGATCGGCGTCGGAATCGCATCGTTGTTTATCGTGGGCGGCGTCGTGGGAATGGTCCTGGGGAGTCGACTTGGGAGACGGTTGTCCGGCACCGCGCTTCAGAAGGTTTTCGCCGCGGCAATCGTTGCCGTGGCCATATTTGTACTTCTCCGGACCGTCTTCCTTGATGGAGCGGCGGCTTGAAATGCAGGAGTCTTCATCATGAAACTCGTCATTGTCGGCGGTGTGGCCGGCGGCGCGTCCGCGGCTGCCCGGGCGAGACGGCTTTCGGAAGAGGCGCATATCGTTCTCGTGGAGCGCGGGCCGGATGTCTCATTCGCCAATTGCGGCCTGCCCTATTACGTTGGCGGTGAGATCGCGGATCGAGACAAACTTCTTGTAACCACGCCGCAGCGCCTTCGCGAGCGATTCAATCTCGATGTACGGACGCGATCCAGTGTCGAGTCCATTGATCGAACGAACCACGCCGTCACGATTCGCGATTTGACTGACGGAAAGGTCTACACTGAGCGCTACGACAAGCTGATTCTCGCGCCGGGCGCCGCGCCGCTTCGTCCGCCGATCCCCGGAATTGGCCTGCCCGGCGTCATGACGCTTCGAAACCTGCAGGATGTCGATCGAATCAAGGAACGCGTGGACCAAGGCGCGATGTCTGCGGTGATTGTCGGTGCGGGCTTCATCGGTCTTGAACTGATTGAGAATCTCGTTCGCCGAGGGGTTAAGACAACGGTCGTCGAACTGCAGGATCAGGTACTTCCGCCGTTCGATCGCGAAATGACCACGCCGATCCTTGGCGCACTCACATCAATGCGTGTTCACGTGATTCTGGGGGATTCCGCCGAGGAGTTCGGCGAGGAGCCCGACGGCGTGTGCATTCGACTCAAGTCGGGTCGACGCTTGAGCGCTCAACTGGTCATCCTCGGTGTCGGCGTGCGACCGGAGAACAAGCTCGCGGTCGATGCAGGTCTGACCGTCGGACCGCGCGGCGGTATTCGCGTCGATGAGGCCATGCGCACCAGCGATCCGGACATTTACGCGGTCGGCGATGCCGTCGAAATCCGCGACTTTGTGACCGGCGATCTAACTCAGGTTCCACTGGCCGGCCCGGCGAATCGGCAGGGGAGAATCGCCGCGGACAACGTTTTCGGTGGCGCCTCGCGCTATCGGGGGACCCAGGGCACGGCCATCGTCGGCCTATTCGACCGTGTGGCTGCGATGACCGGGATGTCGGAGAAGTCGCTTCGCCGAGCCTCACGAAATTATCGCAAAATATACATTCATCCGAATGACCACGCGGGCTACTTCCCCGGCGCGCAACAGATGACGCTGAAGCTGTTGTTTGATCCCGGCGACGGGCTTGTGCTTGGGGCCCAGGCCGTCGGCGGCGGCGGTGTCGACAAGCGGATCGATGTGATCGCGATGGCGATTCAGGCCCGCATGACCGTCTTTGATCTGGAGGAGGCGGAACTGGCGTATGCGCCGCAGTTCGGTTCGGCGAAAGATCCGGTCAACATGGCCGGGTTCGTGGCCGCGGGCGTCATACGTGGAGACCATCCCCAGCTCGACGTTGAAGCCGTGCTGGCGGAACAGGCTGCAACGCCGCCCCTGTTGCTGGATGTGCGCACGCGCGACGAGTTCGTCGCCGGTCACATTCCAGGCGCAATGCACATTCCCATCGATGAACTGCGCGGACGATTGAGCGAACTCCCGCGCGATCGAATGATCGCCGTCTATTGTCAGGCCGGTCAGCGCGGTTACTTTGCGGCGCGAATTCTGCGACAAAGGGGATACGAGTCCGCGAATGTGGGCGGGGGATACAAGACCTACTGTCTGCACCAACCACCGAATAATCAGCGATAGATCCACGTCATCACATGAACTCATTCAGCCAGAAAGAAAATGCAGCGGGCCGGGCGTTGCTTGTTGCAACGAACCCGGCCCGCGACGTTCAGTGACACTCGCGTACGTGAATGATGTACGCAGCTCGTTCAGGCGTCTGACTTATTCGCCGTCGTCTTCTTTTTCCTTGCTGGTGCCCGTGTCCTCCTTGGCGGGCTTGACGTATTTCTTTACGTCCTTGGGATCCTTGTAGTTCTGCACGGTCGTGGTGTGCCACTTCGAGCCGTCAAAGCTCGCGACCGAGGCGGTCGACAGGTAAAAGTCGAGCTGCTCGACGACGGGAACCAGCTTGCCAAGGATTGGCGGAATACCCCCCAGGATGGCGCGGAACTCCTTGGGTGCGCCTTGGGCGAACATGCCGGCCATGCCGAGGCCCATGCCGAGGCCGCTGATCATCTCCTGCATTTCGCCGGCGAAGTTGGCCTGGTCGACATAAGAGATGGAGTCGATCTTGCCGCTTTTGGGCATGAGAACCTCATCCTTGAACCGCTTGCTCTCGTTAATGTTCGGAGCTTCGCCCTTCGCGGTTTCGAGGCACTCGGAAATCGACTGAGCCGAAGAACCAATGATCAGGTGACCTTCGCCGCAACCAACCACCGGCGGCTTGAGTCCGCCCATCATGGCCATCATCGGGTGCGAAATCTGGGTGAAGCCCTTCTTGCCGGCGATGGTGACCGGTGTCAGGATCAGGCCGCCGGGGCCGCCTTCGCCCTGGTTCATCAGGCCGTTGACCGTGTCGAACAATCGCTTGATCTGGGCTTCGGCCTTCTTCTCGTCGGACACCTTCAGCAGCAAGACCCACTCGCTGCCATCCTTGCCGAGGTTGACCGAGGCGTAGGGCCCTTCGAAGAGGCCCATGACGTCCTTCTCGACGTCCAGCTCCATGCTCTTCTGCATCTTGCCCCATTCCGCGATGGCCTCCTTGCCGTCGGGGCCGGCGGACTCGATGAAGTTGATGATGTAGCGATACAGCTCGGTCATGTTGATGCCGGTGCCGACGCTGAAGGTATGAGTCTTTTTGGGGACGAACTTGGCGAAGTCGTCGGCGGTCTTGCCATTGACGAGCACCTTGTAGAGCGGCTTGCTCTTGGCGCCGTCGACCATGTTCGTGAGCGATTCACCCATCGTGCGGTAACCGTCGGTCCATTCGACCGCGACCATGTAGTCGATCATGGCGAGATCGTCGATCAGCTTGGTGACAATGCCCATCGCCTGCTGGGCCTCGGCGTCGTTCTTCTCCATCTCCTTGATGGACTTCATCATGCCGTTGATGGCGCCAAACATCTTGCCGATGTCGAAAAAGACGACGGAATCTTCAGCTTCGTGCATTTCGTCGATGGCGGTCTTGAAGCGCTTGCTCTCGATCAGGCTTGTCTTCTCGGCCTCGCCTTTCAGCAGGTCCATGCAGTCCTTGACCAGCTTGTCGCCGGTAAAGGAAATCACGATGAGGTCGCCGCGATAGCCGACGCTGATGATCGATCCGCCGGGGTAGCCGGCGACGAGCATCCGCGCGAAGGTGCCGCCGTGGAGTTTCCCTTCTTCGACGCTCAACGGTGAACCCGATCCGCCCTTGGCGTCTTTCGAGGGCTTCGCGTCTTCTTTCGAGTCGGACTTCTCGCCGTCGCCTTCGGACTTTTCCTCATCCGCGGCGCTCTCCGACTCATCATCGGAGTCGGCGGCGGCGGCCGGTCCGCTGTTCTCCTGAGCAAGCTTGGTAATCTCGTCGAGGATCGCCTTGAGGTGACCGTAGTTGGCCTCGGCCGCTTTGGGGTCCATGCGACCGATCAATACCCCTTCGTAGGGAGAGCCGGCGGTGATCGTCGGACTGAGGCGGCCGATATGCACCATTTCCTTGCCGAACATTTCAGACCATTCAATCGCGGTGAAGTGGGTCTTGAATCGATCGATGACAGCCTCAATCTGATCGGCGCCTTCCTCGGGCATGACATCGATGATCAGATCCCAGACATCCTGCATGACGCCGCTGTCATTGAAAGCGGCCCACACCTTGGCGTTGTAGTCTTCCAGGAACTTGCGCTCCGGATTGTGCTTGGCCGAGATGGCCAGAAACGCATCGGCCGGGGCGGCCTTGGCCAGCGGAAATTTCGCCATGTCGGTCTTGGCGAAAACCGTGGCAGCGCACCCGAGCAACAGCCCGAGGCTGAAGGCCGGCATGAGTTTGAGATAGTTCGATCGTGGTGTGATCACAGCATTTGCTCCCTTGTTTGAACGTCGATTTCAGAAACGCGCGTTCGAGTCCGCCAACTCCCTCTCGCCGGCGTCCGACGCGGCTTGGTTCAACCGATTGACCCTAAGACTCTGATGCATATCGAGCCGGGCTCTCGACCCTCACGGAAAAACCGCGTTTTCAGACCGGTGCGGTGGGTTTTCCGCGGGCCGCACAGGGTAGCCCATGCCGAATCCCGCCTCAACCGGCTGGGGCCGCCTTTTTTTCGATATGATTCCGGGAATCATGCCTTCGATTCAGGCCCACAATTCACCGGAACTTGAGAATCTGGCACGATTTGCCGCGGAAATCGCCCGGCTGGGTGGGGGGATGGCCCGTGATCTCATTGGACGCGTGGCCAGCGAACGAAAGGGTGATCGGTCCGTGGTGACCGAGGCCGATCGGGCGGTGCAGGCGGCAATTTTCTCCGCAATCAAAGCCCGGTTCCCAGATCACGCCCTGCTCGGCGAGGAATCGGCGGACGCGTCGCACAGCTTCCGAAGCGGATCGGGTTATTGCTGGGTGGTGGATCCGATCGACGGCACGCGGAACTACTCGCGCGGGGTCGAGTGTTATGTGACTTCGGTCGGCCTGATGTTTGAAGGCGTGCCGGTTGCGGGAGCCTTGTATGAGCCGCCCCACGATCGAATGTTCATGGCATGGCGGGGCGGAGGCGCCTGGATCGCCGCCGAGGGTCAACCCACATTGACTCGGCTTCCGCAGATGCGCGACAAGCCCATCGACCCC
>CAYXEY010000035.1:18431-18719 GCA_964464105.1 uncultured Planctomycetaceae bacterium | reverse complement strand
GCGACTGAACATTCAAGTGAGGATTTCAAATGGCTGGCGTGGCCCCCCAGCGTGGTGGTTCCAACGCGACGACGATCGGATTGATTTCTTCGATCGGCGTTTCGGTGTTACTCGTTGCTATCTTGATCTGGCTCTTCACCGGACAGGAGCAGCTTCGCAACAACGAGAAGAAGGCGAAGGACGATCTCGCGCGCGTCGTCGGCGGATCGGATCGCGACGCAGCCAACAAGTTGATTGCCGCGTCGGGCAACCCCGCGCCCACCCTGCTTGGCAACACGGTCAAGGCGG
>CAYXEY010000035.1:0-18421 GCA_964464105.1 uncultured Planctomycetaceae bacterium | reverse complement strand
ATGATCGTGGCCCGGCTGACCGGCAACTCGAATGACAGCGCCAAGGAAGCGGCCGACAAGCTCGATGCAGTGCTGGCCGAGATTCAGGCGGCGGGAAAGGTGCCCAACCCCGATCAGATTTCGCAGGCCAACGGCGCCGTGGCAATCCTACAGCAGGTGCACGGCTGGTTTGTCGCTGAGAAGACCGCCAAGGAGACGGCCCTGAGCGATCTGGCGAAGGCCAACAAGGCTCTGGAAGACGCACTGGCCATTAACAAGGAACTCGGCGAGAAGGTCGACGAGACCACGAAGAAGCTGAACACCACCGTAGCCGAACTGGACAAGAGCCGGCTGGAGCTGGAGACCACCAAGAACTCCGAACTCGACGCCCTCAAGAAGACGATTGACGAAAAAGGCGGCGAACTGGCCACCGTCGTGCGCGAGAAGGGTGAATTGCAGCGGAAGTTCGCGGCAGAGTTGACCCGGGTTGACGAAATCACCCGTGAGCAGCAGAAGGCGCTGGGCGATGCCAAAGGCCCCGGACCCGAAGGCTCGCAGGCCCTCGCCGTGGCTCGCAAGCCGGTTGGTCGCATCCTGCGGGCCTTGCCCGGCGACACGATCGTGCATGTCGATCTCGGCAAGCGCGACCGCGTGGCCATCGGCATGACCCTTGCGGTCTATACGCCCGATCGACGCGTGCCCGAGACCGGACGCGGCAAGGCCAATCTTGAAATCGTGAGCGTCGGCGAGCGCACCAGCGAATGCCGCGTGATCACGCCGCCCTCGCCGGAGGATCCGATCCTCGAAGGCGACGGCGTCGGCAACATCCTGCTGTCGCGCAATGGCGTCAAGAAGCAGCGCTTCTGCATCATCGGCCGCTTCGACCTCAACTATGACGGACAGCCCGACGTGCGCGGCCTTGACGCGATCAAGGCGTTCGTGCGGCGCTTCGGCGGCGAAGTGGTTGACAGCGTCGACGCCTCGACGGATTACCTGATCGTTGGCGCCGTTCCGCCGGACTCCGAAGCCACCCCGCTGAAACGGCCCGAGCCCCAGCCAGAGGCTGACGAACCGGCCGATGCGGATGCTGACGCCGATGCAGATGCGGAAGGTGACAAGGACGCAGACGCGGATGCGGATGCCGACGACAAGCCCGCGGCCCCGGCTCCGAAGGCGCCCGCCAAGACGATCGCCAAGCCCGGCGAAGTGGATCATCCACTGCCGGCCCGCACTCGCCGCCACCTGACCGAGCGCGGCCTGTACGAAGAGGCGATTCGCCGGGCCGACGCCCTGATGATCCCGCGCATGACGCAGGATCATTTCTTCAACTTCATCGGCATCGAGGCCGGCCCGACGGTGGCCAAGCGCGTTTTGGATTGATGTAGCGTCCCCTGCTGCGGGGTACGACAAGGTGGCATGGCCGCGGATTCTTGGCGGCCATGCATTACGCCAGTTGGAGAAGTCATCGCGCGAGGCACAAACATGGCCGCCAGAGGCCGCGGCCATGCCACCCAACTGTAATTCCTATCTTGTCAAAATTGATTCAGCCTTGCTATTCAGCCTCCCCAGCATCACCACAATCTGAATCGCCGCCAGCATTAGTCCCCAGCAGAAGATGCCGCCATCGAGCATCTGGTCCGCAAGGTGATCGCCGAAGAGACCCTCGCTGCTGGCCACGAGCATGAACCACTGTGCCCCCAGCATGCCGACGAAAATGCCGCGCCATAGCTTTCCCCACGGCAGATGGGTGAGCGCAAACCAGATCGCCAGATAGACCAGCGGCAGCGTCGTAGCGTGGTGCTTCCAGGTACGCTCGGAGAGCAGCATCATCGCGAGAAGGATGAGTCCGAACTCCAGCGCATGACGCACATCGCGCCGATCTGTCAACCTGCGCCGGCACGCCCACCCAAGCACGGCGACCACCGACAGTGAAATGAGCGGTCGTAGCAATCGCCCCGCCGCGGTCGCTGGTCGGGCCATGCTCTCCTGACCGGTTCGCTCCGCTTGAATCATTGACATGTGCTCGATCGGCAGCACCCCGGCATTGGAGAGCACGCGCATGACAACGCCCCAGAGCGACTGATTCGGAATCGACAGCTCGGCCCAGCCCTCCAATGCGAACGGGCGAACCAGCATGTTGAACCAGTCGCCCATCAAATCGACATTCTTCGCGAACCCGATGTAGGCCCCGGGCACGATGAGCACCAAGATCACCAGACCGATCGCGGTGAAGATGCACACCCGCCAGGCGCGCTTGTAGGCGAAATAAATCAGGGCCAGGGCTGGCGTCACCTTGGTGACGATGGCCAGCGCGAGAAAGATGCCCGCCCAGCCGTCGCGGCGATGAACATAGGCCCACCAGGTCAGCCCCAGCCAGACGAAGACAAAGATGTTGACGTTGGCGTGCTGCAGGTCGGACACCAGCGCCCGCAGGCTGAACGCCAGGGTCATGGCCAGCACGCCCGAGGGAACCACCGATCCCGCCGGCCCGATCGAGCGCAGCAGCAACCAGAGCACGCCCGCGATGCCGGCGATCTTCAATCCGGCCCACACCGAGGCCGCGGCCACCACGCCCATCTTCCACAGCGGAACCAGGCACATGAGAACGAATGTGGGCGTGGGAAACCAGTGTCCAAAGCCGTATGGGTTGTTCTTCGGTCCGGCATCGGCGACAGTCGCGGCGGCGGCAACGCGTGTGAGCGCCTCGGCATCGGCCATCCATCGCCCGAGGGCCGTGGCCCGGCGAATGCCATCGGCGCGGACGACGCTCACTTCGGTCTTGCGAATGGCCCGGGCACTCTGATATCCGGGGATCACGAGGATCGCGGCCAGCACGATCAAAATGATATTGGAGTATTTTGCCCCGCGCCAGGCGCGATCAATTCGGCCAAGCAGCGTCGTTTCATACTCCGCGACATCACTCGGTAGTGTGGCATAGCCCAAAGAGCGGTGTTCCGACTCTGTCATTCGACGTACTTTCTTTCGGAAACGGATTGCACGATCTTGCTCATACCGGAAGAATGCTCGACATGTCCCTGTCGATCAAGCCCAATCCGGCGGTGCCTTTCGAGATTCGCTTCGCCGACGAGCACCTGCTGGTCATCGAAAAGCCCTCCGGCGTGGTCACGCAACCCGGCAAGGGCCACGATCGCGACAGTCTGCTCAACGGACTCTTCGCCGATTACGGCAACGCGCTGCAAAACCTCGGCGAAGGCCGTGACTGGGGTCTGCTGCACCGTCTGGATAAGGAAACCTCGGGCCTGGTCGTGGTCGCCCTGCGCAATGCCGCGTGGGAGCATCTGCTGGAGCAATTCAAGCAGCGACACATCAAGAAGCTGTACTGGGCATTGGTGGCCGGCAGGCCCGAGCCGGCACAGGGCGTCATTCAAAAGCCCATCGCCGAGGTGGTGTCGACCCGCAAGAAGGCGGTCCTCTCGCGCGACGGCCAGCCGGCCATCACCGCCTACAAGGTGCTCGGCAACTCAGAGGGCGTCAGCCTGATCGAGGCCCGGCCCAAGACCGGTCGGCTCCACCAGATCCGCGTGCACATGGCCAGCCTGGGTTGCCCGGTTCTGGGAGATGACTTCTACACCGGCAAGGTGAAGTCGCCGCGCGTGCCACGACTTTGTCTACATGCAGCCGAGTTGTCGTTCATTCATCCGGCGACGGGACATCGCATGACGGTGAATTGCCCGTGGCCCGCGGATTTGAAGACGACGATCAAGCGCTTCGGCTTGAAACCGCCGTCGTAACAGTGTGTGCCGCTGCTCCAAGCAGTGCGAGCCTGAGTGGATGCACCTGGTCGACGCACTGCCTGAGGCAGTGGCACACTTCCCTTCGGTCCCTGATGCGGGAACCTGCCTAATCAAGCAGCCCCACGCCCGGAATGAAGCGCCCCACCCGCCGGGCGTAAGCGCGATATTGATCGCCATAGGTCTTGAGCAGGTAGGCCTCCTCCACGCGGACCTGCTGCCGCACGCCGATGAGCGTGCCGATCAATGCGACCAGCGAAAACCACGTCGGCACGACGGCGATCAATCCGGCAAGGCAGAGCATCGCCGCGGCAAAGATCGGATTTCGACAAAGCGCATAAAACCCGGTGTCGACCAGTCCCGGCGATGCCGACTCGTCGATGCCGATGCGCCACGACGCGCCCAGTCCGCCCTGCGCGGCGAACATAAGCACCACGCCCGCCGCCACGACGAATACGCCGCCGTGGTAAATCACGCTGGATGACGGCCAGAACGGCAAGACAATGGGCACGATCCAATGGGGCCCGACCGCGTTTACCAGCGCCTGCAGCAGATGCCCCAGCGGCACGATCAGCACCATGACATCGCGTAGCCGCTGGCCCTTGCGATCATCACGAAAGAGCATCACCCCGCTGCGACCCGTGCGCCGGCGATGCAGATAGACCCGCATCCCTACGCCCAGCGTGAGAAAGGCCAGCACAAGCCCCAATGGCAGGAGTCGAAAAAGCACACACGGTCTAACGTCGAGACTTACCTGGTCTCACCCAACCGCCCCGGCATGTCTGCCAGGATATACGACATGATCGCCATGGCCGCGACGTCGTCCGACAGCATTTTGGGATCGACCTTGTCGAGCGTGTCAGCCGGCGTGTGGTGATAGTCAAAATACGTCGAGCCTTCCGGCTCGAAGCCGAGCAGAGCCACACCATGCGGGGCCATCGGGCTGATGTCCGCGCCCCCGTGCCCGCCGGTCATGCGGCGCATGCCCAACGGCGTGAATAGCGGCAGCAGCGATTTGATCTCCTCGACCGCGCGATCCTGTCGCCCCTTGTCCTCGCATTGCACCGAGAAGCCAAGCGGCTTGAATGCGCCGGAATCGGACTCGATCGCGGCGACGTGGTTTTTCATGTCACTGAGATGCTCTTCGGCATACTTGTTGCCGCCGCGCAGGCCATTCTCCTCGTTGGTGAAGAGCACGCAGCGAATCGTGCGCCGCGGCGTGAGCTTCATCTTGCGCAGCACGTTGATCGCCTCCATGGCCATGACGCATCCGGCGCCGTCGTCGTGGGCGCCCGTGCCGACGTCCCAGGCATCGAGATGTCCGCCGATGACCACGACTTCGTCGGGCGCGGACGAACCGCGCAGCTCCGCAATGACGTTGTGGCTTACTGCGTCCGGCTCGGTCTTCGCATCCATCTTGAGGGTGACGACGACGTCCTTTCCGCGCGCTGCGAGGCGGCCCATCAAGGCTGCATCTTCGACCGTAACCGCGGCAGCCGGAACGCGCGGCTTGTCGCCACGACGCATGGCCCCGGTGTGCGGCGTGCGCAGGCTGTGGGCCGTGACCGAACGCACCAGGCAGGCGACGCCGCCCTGGGCCGCGACCAGTTCCGCGCCGACCCCGCGGTATCGAACCGTTCCGCCATACCCCGCGCTATTGGTCTCGTGATTGAAATCGGGCATGGGATTGTTGAAGAGCACGATCTTGCCCTTCACCTTGTCGCCCAGGGCCTTCAACTCCTCCTCATCCTTGACCACGACAACCGGCGCGGTGATGCCCTCGGGCGGCGTTCCCTCGGAGCCGCCGAGACCGAGCATCGGCATGTCGGCCACGCGCGGCTTGATCATCGTGACAGACTCCTTGCCGCGCACCCACTTGGGCACCATGACCTTCTGCAGCCGCACGTTTTCCTGGCCATCCTTTTCAAATGTCTTTTTCGCCCATTCGACGGCCTGCTCCAGCTCCGCCGACCCGCTTAGCCGGTGGCCGATATCGTCGCAAAGTTCCTCCATCTTCTTGTAGGAATCGTTGCCGGCCCGGACGTGCGCGATGATGCGCTCGGCGATCGGGGCGTATTGCCGGGCGATTCCACCACCGGGCGCGGGCGTGGGTGTCTCCGCCTTTTCACCTGCAAGCGCGACCGAGCCGAGAAACATGCCAGTTACAAACGGACAAAAGCCAATAATGCGCATCATGTAAATACCCCTGTCCACTTTCAGAAAGCCGCTCGCCCCCGGGATCAGAGCCGGGCTGTCCTCAGCCCGGTGACTGTCACGCACTCGTCCGGCGCGAGGACACGCCGGCTCTGATCGCAAACACCTGCTACTGCCGCACGGATTTGAGCAAACTTCGAACGCCCGCCTCATGCTTTGCCATCGTTGCCGCCGGTCCCGTGCAACGGAAATACCACGAGCCGTCGGCCGTCTCCACGATCGCCGCGATCATGCGGTAGTTACTCTTCGGCGTCGCCGGCGGCGCGTTCGGCCGCATCGAAGACTCGGTGTATCGCCCGCTTAATTCGACAACCGTCACATTCAAGTCGTTCGTCTTGAACGATTCCGTCTTGACCGCTTCATCGGCCAGCGGCTTGCCGTCGTCGGTGCTGAACATGCCCTTCCAGCGATTGACATTGCCCGCGACGCCGCCGCCCTGGCCCGCGCCGAAATAGAACAAAATCACCACGCCATCATCCGCGTCGGCGTCGGCATGCGGCAGCGACCATTGCGCCTTGCGCATCGCCGAATCGGGCTTGACCGAGACCCACTCTGCCGGCGCGTCGTACTTGAGCGCGCTCACCGGCGCGGCGGCCGTGGGAATGCCCATGCCCGGAGTCGATCCAGCGGGCGTACGCGGCGCGGCAGGCACGCTGGTCGGCGTCGGACGAGGATCGTTCACGAAGTCCTTGAGGGCCGCGACCTCTTCGGCCGTTGGGGCTGTGGTCGGCGATTGATGCACCGTCACCGGGGCGACCGGCACGGCGCGGGGCGTACCGCGGTCGCAGCCGAGCGGCGCGGCCGCCAGTATCACGACGGATGTCAAAACGATTGATCGAGCCATAGCATTCTCCGCGCCGCCGAGACAGACGGCGTCGTATTCATGCAGCGGGCTGCGTCGCGGGCATCGAGGCCGGCATGCCCAGCAGCCTCCGCCAAAGTTCGGAGGTCCGCGACCGGTCATTCCGCTCGCGCGACACGCGGCTGGGAACCGTCCAATGATCGAGCCGGCGACCTTCGAGGAACATCTTACCCGACCCGGTCACGCCGACGCGCTGGCCCAGGGCCGCGTCCTCGGTGATGCGCTCGCTGCCCGCCTTTGCGGCCAGTGCCTTTTCAAAGAGGTCGACCGGCAGCCCTGCCTTCGCGGCAAGCTCGGCATAGGGTCGCGTGGCGAGCAATGGCATGTTGTCGAAAAGCAGACCGCGATACTCCGCGGCCTTCTCCTGATCGCCGACCATCCGCGCCGCCTCGGCTGCAAGGGCCGCCTCGCAGGAATACCGGTGCATACTCCGCTGATTCGGATTGCAAGCCGGGTTCATCGGGAAATGCTTGAAGACCACCCGCAAGCGCCCGGGGAAGGCCGTCTGCATCTGCTTCGCGAAGTGATGCAGATCGCGGCAGTGCGGACATTCAAAGTCGATGAAGGCCACAGCGGTCATCGGGGCGTCGGCCGAACCGATGACCGGATCGTCGGCCCGCACCTGCAGGTCCACTTGCTGTTGCCGCCGCCAGTCCCATTCACAATAATCGACATCCGTCACGATATCGAGCAACTGGTTCCTGTTGATGATGGCGGCGGTCTTCTGATAGAAGGCGTAATTGCCGAGAAACAACATGAGCATCATCGCCAAGGCGCCGGCCACGACGCTGAGCGCCCGCGTCGTGCTCGGATGGGCAGGCACCATCACCGGCGTGCCTTCGCCGGCGGCCACCATGGGCTGGGCCGGTCGAAACACCAGCACCAGAATGAAGAGCAGCCCATTGACCACATGCACCGCAACGCACCACGGACACCACACCGGCATCCGCGTCGCCATCACGAAGACGAACCACGCGGAGGCCAGCGCTCCAAGCGCCGTGAGGCCCAGCGGAACGATTCGCCACGCCCGGCCCGCATGATTGGGAATGCCGATGATGGCAAACCACGCGGCGAGAAACGCGAAGTACACCATGCCCAACTGGGCGACACTGACCACGCCGCCAATCCGCGCATACGAACTGCTCAGCACATAGCCGCAATCCATGTGCTCGGTCGGCGCACACCAGTTGGCCACGACGGCTTCGCCCGTGCCAGGCGCGGTCATGTTGGCCAGCAGCATGCACATGGCCACGCCGGCCACGGCCAGCGCGGTGAGGATCCATTTCTTCATGGGCGGTAATTTAATGGAAATGCGCTCAAACCGAAGGGCTTGATTGACTTTGCCAAATGCACCAATTCTTCAGGCCGAAGGCCTCGCCAGTGAATAGCCGGGGCGTGGAGCGCAGCGACACCCCCGGTGGACTTGCAATGATCGTGATGTCTGTTCAAAACTCGCGCATCGGCACGCGGGCGGCCGGGGCGGCCACGATACGGGCATAACCCGCACGATAGGTCACCTGCGCTGAGATGAGCAGCACGAGAATCACCAGCGGAAACGCCGCGAAGCGAACGGTGTCCGAAAGATTGAATCCACTGGTAACCGCCACGCGAGTGACGTCGTCCAGGCTGTAAAACGCCGAGGGCAGATTGCCGGACACGACCGGCTCCGACGAGAGTCGATCCCACGGAACCAGCAGCGCGAGCGCCAGCAATGACCACACACACGACTTGGCCATGCCCGCCGCCCCGCCGAGCCGCGCCGACAGTCCGACGAGCAGCGAAAGAATGAAAAGGCCCAGCAGCAGGACAATCGCGGCGCGGCCAACCAGCCCGGCCACGCCCAGCGTGCTGTCCAAACGCGTCTCCCATTGATTGATCCGCGCGGCATCGTCGAGGCTCGCCGTGGAGCCGGCGGCCGACGTATCCAACTCCGACGGGGTGGGCCCATTAAGCAACTGGGTGTGGCGCACGGCGTACCAGGTGCCGATGTGCGCCAGGATGGCCAGCACGCCCAGCCAGAGCGTCATGTTCTTGGCATGGCGCAGCACGTCGAGCGCCGCCAGATGTTCGCGACGATATTCCTGCCCCGTCGGATCGGAACCACCGTTCATTGCACAAGTCCTTGTCCGCGCGCCGCGGCACGCGCTAATTCCCCGCGACAACAGTCGGCGAAGCCGGCACCTTCAGCACCTGCCGCGTGGATGCGACCTTTCGGCCGTCGGGGCGTTCGTACTTCACCAGGACGGCGACCTGCTTGCCGTTTACGTTGGCCTTCTCGTCCCAGCGAAGACGCAGGCTGTAGCCCTTGCCGAGCATGGACTCTTCGGTGGCCCGCCACTGATAGGCCTTGTCCGGCGGCAGCACCCATTCATGAGCCAGCGTGGCAGTCTCCTGCCCCGCCTTATCCTTTTCGAGCCGGTACATCTGCACCGTAATGGTGCCGTCGCCGAAGACGCCCTTGGGTCGATCGGCTGCTTCGAGGTATACGGTGATCCGAATGCCGTCAACCTTGCGCGTGCCGTCGGGATCGAAGCTCAGCCACGGCGAGCTGTTCACGATCTTGTTGACGCGAATGATGTTGGTTTCGGTGTCGGCAAGATAGTCTGGCTGGCCGCCGGACGCCGTTTCGCTCGACTCAGGCTCGCGCTGGAAGATGTTCCTGGGTTTCGACCTGCCGGACTTGTTCGACTTGCTCGACCGGGATGTTCCGTGGGTCACTTCCGCTTCGCCGTAGACTTTCGTTGGCGGCTTGCCGGACTTGGTGGTCGTTTCGACCATGCCCATGTCCTCGAACATCTTCATACAGCCAGTGGACATAGCCAAAGCCAGTCCGCCGACCAATGACAGGACCAGCCTCATTGGTTTGGAATAATGACAAATAGACCGCATGCTCCCTACCCCCGTGAAACGGCCATGCCCAGCGCCGTGTCTCCCCGGCGGCGACCCATGGTCTCAACTTCCGTCGGCGACATCGGTCCGTAACGCGGCGCGGTCGGACCATACTTGGGCCGCGGCGCGCCGGTCGGTACCGGCTGCGGCATCGGCGTCGTCGGCGTCGTGCGCACCGGCATGATCGGAATCAGGCTGTTGCCCTCGTGGATCGGTTGCGAAAGCAGAGGAGAATCTATGGCCCGCTCGGGCACCGGCGGCAACGTGCGATCCGGATCGACTGGAAGGATCGGCTGGTCGAGGATCGGCGGCTGATTGATGTCGTCGATCTGGCTCGATGTTTCCGGCTCGATCTTCAGATTGCCGAACAGGATGCTCTGCTTCATCTTGTCGGTGATGATGCCCGACTCGTCGCGATGGGCGATGCTCGTGCGGCGGGCGTCCTCAACCGTGCGAACGATCTGCGGCGTCAGGGCTATGAGCAATTCGGTGCGGGTCTTCGAGCGAACAGTCGAACGGAACGCGACGCCGAGGCCAGGAATATCGCCCAGCACCGGCACCTTGCTCTCGCTCTCATTGTCGGTCGTGGTAATCAATCCGCCGATGATGACCGTCTCGCCATCCTTCACGGCGACGGTTGTCTCAGCCGAGCGGCTGTTGAAGATCGGCAGCACGGCGCCGTTGCCGATGTTCACGCTCGAATCGGAAATCGAGCTGACTTCGGGTCGCACGTTCATATAGACAAAGCCGTCCGGATTGATGTGCGGCTCGACATCCAGAATGATACCGATCTTCTGATATTGCACGTTACTGGTGGCCTGTCCGCCGATGCCGATGGTCGAGCCAGACACTGTCGGCACATTCTGACCGACCGAGATGTTGGCCGTCTGATTATTTTGACACATGACGCTCGGCCGCTGAATGACTTCCAGACGGCTGTCGGATTGCAGGGCGCGCACGAGGAAGTTGAAGTCCTCACCGGTCAGCGTGAAGCTCACGCCGCCCAGACCCGAGCCGGCCGCGCCCAGGTCGGTGCCGCCGATGGCGTCAAAGTGCGTGCTTTGCAGGATGCCGTTGCCGCCGGGAGTGGCCGTTTCGCTGAAGCGAAGCTGCTGCAGGGCGAACTCCATGCCCATCTCGAAGCGATCATCAAGGGTCACTTCGGCGATCATGACCTGAATCATCACCTGCGGCGGCGGCTGGTCGAGCTGCTCCAGCAGGTCAAGTACCTGCCGCTTGTAGCGCGGGCTGGTTGAAATGACGAGCTGGTTCGATTCCTCGTAGGCGACCACCTGGACTTCCTGATCCATGCGGGCCTGCGGCGAAACCGTGTCGCCGAGGCGATCAATTCGCGCCGCCTCTTCATCGTAGAACTGCTGCAATGCATCCTGGATGTCGGCGGACGTGCCGTTCACCACGTTGTAAACGATGCGCTCGCGATCGGGCACCTGCTGATTGTCCAGTTGCGTGATGACCTGCTCGACGACGCGGATGTCCTCCTCCCAGCCGGCGGTCAGAATCGAATTGGTTCGCTGATCGGCCGTGAACGTGGTCTTGGGACGGCCGAAAGTGCCACGGGCCACATCGCCCTGTGAGGACGCGGTCGGTGTGCCGCTGGATGCCGAACTGCCCGCCCCCTCGACCTCAATCTCGCGGCCGCGCTGGAATTCGGACTCGCTGTCGTCGCCTTCCTCCTGGGCAAACATGGACTCCAGCAGCTCGACCATCTTGGTCGCGTCGCTGTTGATCAGCTTGAACACTTTGACCAGCACGGACTTCTTCTGAATGCGATCCAGTTTGCGGATTAGCGCCTCGATCAGCCGCAGGGCCGGCGGAGGCGCCGTGACGATCACGCTGTTGGTGCGCGAGTTATGCGTCACCAGCACGTTCTCGCGGATGGTCTTGAGGAACAGCTCGCGGCCGTCCGCGCCCATGCCCTGATAGCTGATGAGGCTGGCCCCGGCCTGAGTGGACGCGGCCGTCGCGGTCGATCCGGTCCCGCCTCCGCCACCACCACCCCCGCCGCCGCTGCTCGTCGTACCTTCACCCTGTCCGCTGATGATCGATCGGATTAATTCCGCCATCTTCTCGGCGTCTTCATTCTCGCAGACGAAAATGCCCACCTGGGCGGTATCGATCGGCTCAGCCGAATCGAGCATTTCCACGATTTTCGCGATGTTCTCCAATTCGCCCGGAGGCGCGGAGACCACCAGTGAATTGACACGTGTGTCTGCATTTACGTTGACCAGAGAGCCGTTACTGCCGCTGGAACCGCCGGCCGTGCCTGTTCCGCCGCCCCCGCCGCCGTAAGCCTTATCCAGGATCTCCTTCATCTGCTCGGCTCGGGCCTTCTGCAGGGGGAATATGCGGACGTTTGACAGGATCGATGAAGGAACATCCAACTGCGTGACCAGATCGCGAATGAGTATGTGATCTTCGCGCGTGGCGTTGATCACCATGCTGTTGGTCGAATCATTCGATTCGACCGTGACCCCCAGCTCCGGAACCTTGTCCGCATCGCCGCGCGGCTTCTTGCGCTCTTCGAAGATCTTCTGAATCGTCTCGCCAACCGTGGAAGCTTTCGTCTGCGTCAGCTTGTACACCTGAACCGACGCACTGGGATCCCCTGGGGGCACGTCCAGTTGCGTGACCAGCGACGCCGCCCGGTCGATGCCGTCCTTGGTGCCGCCCAGCACAATGCGATTGCTGCGGGCATCCGCAAATGCGGTAATACCGAACGGACTCTTGGCATCACCAGTCGTGCCGCGAAGTTCGTCCACCTGCTTGAAGTGCTCCACGATCTGCGAGGCGATCTTGACGGCATCGCCGTTCTTGATCACCACCATTCGGGTTTCGTCCCCCGTCCAAGCCCCGCCCACGGCGTTCATACGCGTGTAGATTTCCCGCACCAGCCGCATGTTCTCGGGGCTGGCCGACACGATCAGCATGTTGGCCCGATCGTCGAGCGTGACGGTCACCTTGGCACGCTTCTTGGCCGCCTCAGTGTCACTGGCCGCCCCGGGGGTGAACGGCTGCTCCTTGAAGACGTTGTCGATGGCGTCCTTGACCCGCTTGGCATCGACGTTATCCACCATGAAAAACTCGACCTGCCCTTCGAGCACGGTGGCCGAGTCCAACTCGGTGATCTTGGACATGAGGACGTCGAAGTTTTCCTTCGAGCCGCTCAGGATGAGCGCGTTGGTCAACTCATCCACTTCCAGCGCGATTTCATCCTCCGGCCGAATTTTGCCATCGACCGTGCGCATCTTGGCCCGCTGCTCGAAGAGCGCCTTGAGCGCCGGCTGCAGCGCCTTGGCGGAGTTATTCACCAGACGCACGATGTAGATGCCCGCCGCGGGGTTAAGCTCCAAAGCCTCGATCTTGGCAACCACCGAGGCGATCGCCTCGTAATCGCCCTTGCTCGCCGCGATGATCAACGAGTTGCTGCGCGAGTCCGCGACCACCGCCGGGATCTCCAGCTTCGGCCCCTTCGAGCCGGCCTCCTGCTGCTTCTGCCGCTCCTCCCAGAGGGTCTTGAGCTTCTCGGCCATTTCGCTGGCGTTGCCGTTCTTCAGCGTGATGGTGCGGATGTCCTCGATCAGCGCGGTCGAGGGCACATCGAGCTTCTTCACCAGGTCGCGCACTTCTTCGATCCGGGCCGGCTTGGCCGCGACGATAAGCGACCGGCTCTTGGTGTCCGAGCGGATGATGACCGCCTCGGCCTTCTTGGCGTTTTCGCCCTTGCCAATGGGCACGTTGTCGCCGCGCTCCTTGAACAGGGATGTAAGGGCCTCTTCGAGCGCGCCGGCACTGGCGTATTCCAGCTTGATGATGGCGAAGGGCATGACGTCCTGCCCCTTTACATCGAGCGTGTTCACCACGCCGGACAACAGGTCAACCGCATCGGGGCGGCCGACGATGACGATCTGATTGGTCCGCGGATCGGCGGTGACCACGGCCTTGTAGACCAGCGCGCCGGCCTCGCCCTCGGGCCGTCCGCTCTTCGCTGAATCGCCCGGTCGCTGGGTCAGGCCCTCGCCGTCGGTCAGCATCTTGTTGATCTGGTCAGCCAACTCGCCGGCGTCGGCGTACTTGAGCGTCAGGATGACGTGCTTGACTTCGGCGCGGGCCGGCTCCTTGTCGAAGGCCAGGGCGATCTGCTTGAGGATGAGGGCATTCTCGCGGGTGCTGGCGATGATGAGCGAGTTGCTGTCTTTGTCACCGACGACGACCATCGGCTTGTTCAAGTCAACTGTCGCGATCGGGTTGCCGTTTTCATCCAGCACGCGCAGTCGCCGAAGAAAGTCCTTCATCGGCGTGTCGCCGGTCGCGGCCTTGCGGAGCATGTCCTGCAGCAGCGTGCCCACGGCATCGGCCTTGGCGATCTTCATGGGGACGATCATGATGTCGGCGGTTCCGATGTCGGCCCGCTGCTCGCCGGGCTTTTCCTCGGGCAAATCGGCATCGAGGCTCTTGATGATCTCCTCGACGAATTTCATGTGACCTGGGCTGGCAGTGATGAAAATCGAGTTCGTCTGATTGTCGAATTCGATGCCGACTTCACCCGGCTCATCGCCGCTCTTCTTCAAATAGGCAGCGACAACTTTCTTGAGCGACTCACCCGCCTCGGCCACGCGCCGATTCTCAAGCACGAAGCTCCGGAATTGCTGGTTTTCGGGCTTGTCTGCCCGTTCTTCGGTTTGTCTAATTAGTTCCCTGGCCCTTTCCATTTTTTCGGCCGTGGCCGCAACATAAATGCCGTTGGTCTTCGGATCAGGGATGATGGTGACCTTGTCTTCCGGACGGGGAGGCAGATCGCCCTTCTGTTCAAGATTCTTAAAGACATCCGTCAGAGTCGTCGCCAGATTCTTGGCCTGCACGTTCTTGAGTGGGAAATACTCGATCTGCTTTTCGGGGATCGCCTTGTCAAGCATCTCAATGACCGACTGAATCACGTCCATGTCCGAATCGTTTGCATCGATGATGATGGTTCCAGGTCCCGCTGTGGTGACGTCGATCGGCGCGCCCGAGAGCCGTCGCTGAATCGCCGCGGCTGCTTCGGGCGTCATATTGATATCGCCGGAGGCCTGCGTGGTGGCCCGCATGAGATCAACGGCCGATCGCGCTGCGGGCGACTGCGGCCCTGCCGGGCGCGTGGTCGGCCTCGGCGCGATTGGCTGCGTTTCCTTTGGGCGAACCTGAACGACCTTGATCCCGCCCAAATCTGGCTTGGCGGGCGCGTCATTTTGTGCGACAGCGGTGGAAGCCATCAACTGCGCCGCAATCATTGGCAGGGTCATTGCGGGGCCCCGCTTCAGGGCCTTGTCGGTTCGACGGTTTCGCGTCCAGCCTGCGTCCCCGCGGCTGCCAACTGCCTTGGTGCTCTTGCCGCTTTGTTGCATCTGCTCGATCAGTTGCTTGGCCTTCTCCGAGGTCATGCCCTCCAATTGGATAACGCGGCGAGAGCGCGCCCCCGCCGGCGCCATGGCCAGCAGGTCGTCCACGAGGCGCTTCACCTCATCGAATTTCGAACCCGCACCCGAGACCAGCAGGGAGTTCGACATGAGGTCGGCATTGATGCGCACGAGGCTCGGCTTGTAATCCTTGATTCGCCGCGAGCGGTCATTCTCGGCATCGTTTAACTGCTTCTCGATCGTTCGGGCGAGCTGCTCCACGTCGCCGCGACCGGTCGGAATCTGAATCGTGCGCACGCCGGCGGGCGGCTCATCGGCCATGTCGGCCTCGATGCGCTCGGCCATGCCCTTGATGGTGTTGAAGTCGGCCAGCTTGGCCTTGATCCACAGGCTGTTCGAATTCTCGTCGGCTGTGATGATCGGTTTGTAGGCTGACGCACCCTTGCCGCCGGTCTCGGCGAACATCTTGGTGAACATGTCCGACAGCTCGCCGGCGCGGGCCTTGACCAGCTTGATCTGCTTGGGCACGTCGGAGCGATTCGGCTGCGGCTGATCGAACTCCCTGATCTTGACCTTCACTTCCTCCACGCGATCGGGCTTGCCCGCGACCATGATGGAGTTCGAGCTTTCGATGGCTTTCAGGCGCATGTCGCCGGCTAGCACGGTCTGGTCAGGCTTCTTCACCTCCACCGTGTCCATCATCCACCACGGCACCTGCTGCGTATTCTCCGACGGTGTGCGCTTGGAGACCTTCAGCCACTCCGTGAGCAGGGTGACCAGCTCGGCAGCGTCCATGTACTCCAGGGCCACGATCTGCATGATCATCCCGCCGCCCTGGGGCGTGTCGGTGTCGATGCTCTTGAGGATGTCGTCGATCAGTTCCTTGGTCTTGGGAGTGCAGTTGACCAGCAGCATGTTGCTGCCCGGCTCGGCAATGATGGAAACCGCGTTCTCCTGGGCCTCCGAGTCGTTGCGATTGCGCATCCACGGCGGCAGGTTGTTCTGCCCCTTGCCGGCCTTCTTGTCGAAGAACTCCTGCAACGTCTTGGCGACCTCGTCCGCCACGACGTGCTTGAGCTCGATCTTGTAGACCTGCATCGTGTTGATGTTGTCAATCACCTTCACTTTGTCGATATACTCGGTCTTGATCTTAGCGAACTCGCCCTCGGTGGCCAGGACCATGAGGGTGTTGGTAGGCTCGTGATATTCGGCCTTCACGCCTTCGCGGCCCTGTGCGCCATACATGCGATTGATGTTCTCGGCCGCGATCTTGGCCGGAGACTCATTGGGAAACTGCTCGGAGTGAACCGTCCGACCGCCGGCCTTGTCCAGGTTGGCGGCCATCGTCTCGATTTCTTCCATGTACTCCGAGGTCGCCGTCACGATGACGTTGTTCGATGCGATGTCGGCCTGGGCATTCACCGGGAAGACACCCTGCCGATTGGCCACCGTCTTCGCCCGGAAGGCGTCGGTGATGGTCCGGGAGACGTCCTCGGCGCGGGCATTGCTGAGCTTGATGAACTTGGTCAGCTTGGTCGAGCTCGACGGCTTGTCCGAGTCTGCGATGATCTTCTCGACCTCTTCCATGTTCTTGGAGTTGGCCGACACGATGATCGAGCCGGTGCCATCTTCGAAGCTCGCGGTCACCTGGTCGTTCGGACTGCGGCTACCGCGGGCCTGGAACTGCTGGTTGATGACGTTGGCCATGGTCCACGGCATGACGTACTTCACCTGGAAGGCCTTGGTCACCCGCTGGCTGCCGGCAATGTCGAGCGACTGGATGGTGACCATGAGCGCGTCGAAATCCACCTGGCTCGCACTGATGATCAGCGTGTTCGAAGCCTCATCGGCCACGACGTTGACCGGATACTGGCCCTGGGTCGCCTTGCGCGTCGCGCGAATCTGCGAAGTCAGGGTGTTGGCCAGGTCGGCCGCCTTGGCATTTTGAACTTTGTAAAGATGTTCCAGGGCCTTGGTGCTGTTCTCGACATCCATCATGTCGATCAGCTCTTTCACCTTCTTGTGGTTTGCGTCGTTGGCGATAACCGTGACGATCTTATTCTCCATGTCCGGCGTCACTGTGACCTGATCGCGATCGGCCACGCGGGCGCCGCTGGGCCGCGTGAACTGGCTCTGAATGGCCTGCTGTACGATCTGCGGATTGGCCCACTTCACCGGATAGGTCACGGGCTTACGCTCGCCGGTCACGATCGCCGTCTCTTTGTCGATTTCCGCCAACTGCCGGTCGAAGACGACCTTGGTCTGCGGCGAGCAGTTGATCAGCAGCATGTTGCTGTTCGGATCAGCGGTGATGGTGAAGGCGTCCTGCGGCTTGTTGCCGTTGGCCGAGCGCCATTGGTTCATGGCCGTCTCAAGCGTCTGCTTGGCTTCGTCGGCCTTGGCAAATTTCACCTGCACCTGGAAGTCCTGCATCGGTCCGCCCAGCTGCGCCATCAGCGGATCGATGATGTACCGCTTGATCCGCTCGTGCTGCTTCGGGCTGGCCTGCACGATCACCGCGCTGGCCGCGGCGTTGGCCGTCACCGTCGGCGGTTCGACGCCGGTCTTGGCCACGGTCTCGGTCTGAAAGATCGTGTTGATATTCTGGGCGATCTCGTTGGAGTTCGCCGTACCGGGCACGGTATAGGTCACCGTCACCCGCGTGATGTCATCCGGCGACTTCTGATCGATCGCCTTGAGCACGTCGCCGATCAGGGCAAACGTTACGGGCCCGCCGGTCACGATGAGCGAGTTGGTCCGCGCATCCGGCACCACGCCGATCAAGTCGAGCTTGACGTCTTTCATGCCGCCGGTAGCGACGGCCTTGGCCATCATCGTGGTCAGCTTGGTGTCGACATCCACGGCCGAGGCGTGCGTGAGGTGGAACGTCTGCACCTGGATGCCCGGGTTGAGGTCCATCGACAGGGCGACCTTTTTTATTTCCTCAAACCGATCGGGCGGACACTGCACATAGATCTTGCCGGCGCTCTTCACACCGGAGACCTTGATCGCCTTCTTGCCGCCCGGACGGCCCTGCGCCGTGCCGCCGAATAGTTCATTGAGCTTCCCGGCCACCGTCTCGGGATCGGCCACGGCGATTAGGATTTCCTTCAATTCAGCGCTTCCGGCGGCCTGTTCCTCCAGCAGAGAAACGTGCTTGGTGATCTCGGCCATCTGCGGACCGGGGGCCTTCACGATGAGCGTGCTGGTCGATGCGTCCGCGGTGATGACGATGTCGCCCGACGTCCCCGCGGGATAAAGCGACTTCATCGCCGTGGCAATCGAATTGACGTCGCCCTGCAGGACGAATT
>CAYXEY010000034.1:11328-19552 GCA_964464105.1 uncultured Planctomycetaceae bacterium | reverse complement strand
GCTTCTCCGAGACATCGGAGTTCGTACGCGTCAAACACGTTCGACTAACGACCATTCCGCTGAACATGCTTTTGCTGACGCTGGGTATTCCATTCCTGTTGACCCGCGAACGGCCCAACATCCTCGTGGCCGGCGGCAAGTGCCTGCTGGCCTGCGGAGCGTGCTTCGCGGCCATGTTCATCTGCCAGAACATGGATGTCGCCGGGCTACCTTTCAAGGCCGAACTGCCGGCGTGGCTTCCCGTGATCGGGTTTGCGCCTGTGGCGGTGGTGTTGATGGATGGGATTAAGACATAGTTATTTGCCGGTATCCGTTTCGCTGGCGTTAACAAACTCCACACTTCAGGCCATTGGCAGGTCATTCCAGATGAACATCCATAATCTAGAGAAAGCCCGTTCAGATTCTCTCAAACGAATTTCAATGAAGCTTAAGAGGCGACTTGAGCGCAAATCTCTTGCGCAGTATTTCACTGAAGACCGATTGGCGAACATCGTTTGTCTTACGTCCAAGGCTTATGAAATCAAGAGTACAGATAATCACTATTGGTTTGGGTTCACACCAAGCCAACGCAAATTTCTGATGTCATCGTCAGAGGGGTTTGTGGCGCTGATTTGTAGCGACAGTCTGAAGACTTTTCTAATCGATCGCGAGACGTTCTTAGGTTGGTTGAAGAAGTTACGGACTTCTCCGCGCAACGCGACGCTTGCCGAACCAAGGCTGTGGCATATCGACCTCGACGATTTTGGTTCGTCGGTGGGAATGAGGGGCAAATCGGAACAAGAACATTGGGATCTCAGTGAATTCTTGGTCGTTTAGTTTGCTTGAAATGCGAGCCACGTCGGAACTCACCGCGATCGGATTCAATCGACATCTTTGTAAAGCCAATACGGACTGAATCGCATCTCGCGCTGATCGTTGCCGCGAAAAACATCGTCGAAAATGTGGAGTGACACCTCAATATTGATTCGATCCCGCCAGGGAATTAACCCGGCGGATTCCGGGATCGTCGCGTAATAGTCTTGCGGCGAGGCCGTCTGGTTGTCGATGGTCGGCTGCGTGCCCAGTAGGAGTTCGACTGCGCGGGCTTGGGCCGCGAGATGGACGAACGGATTCCACCAGTTGGCGCGAATGTCCGGCCAGCGGTTCTCGTCAAATGTTATGAACGCGTCGCCGAAGGGCTGCTCGCTCTCGCCCGGACGAATGTCGAGCGTCGTCGGGCCGACGTCGTACCCGCACGAAGTGATCGTCATTAACAGGAGCGCGCTGAGGAGAAACTCGGATCGGTGTTTCATGGTTTGCTGCTCGTCGTACCGAGGAGTGGAAATTGAGGATAGTACCTCAACCAGGCACGCACCCGGTTTCACGCATGCCGACGGTCGCCGCGGCGACCAAGCTGTGGCCGTCGGCATGGCACCCGGCGACCGGCGCCAAATAATTGGCCATTCTTCATTCTGTATTCGTCATTCGGGCGGCGGAAGAACGCCGGAAGTCGCCCGCTTTGCCGCCCCGCTGCCCGCCGCTATACTGCCGCATCGACCGCCTTCCGCGGTCGCGCACTCGGCGTCATGAGGCGTTGAGGGTCCGGCCCCATGCAATGCGGGGTCGCGGCAGCGGGTCAGGCGGGAAACCGAGCAGCCCACCATGGCTTTCACATGTGCCGTGGGTCGCTGGACCTGAGCGGATTGACGCCGAGTGCGCGACCGAAGGGAAGTGGCCAGTGGCTAGTGGCTAGTGACTAGTTGCGGCCGGGCTTGTTGAACTAACCACTAGCCACTGACCACTAGTCACTCTCCATGTCCTACACCGTCCTGGCACGCAAGTTCCGCAGTCGCAACTTCGACGAAGTCGTCGGACAGGGCCCTATCATCCAGACCCTGCGGAACGCGATCGAGTCCAACCGCGTACACCACGGCTACCTGTTCACCGGCACGCGCGGCGTGGGCAAGACCTCGATGGCCCGCATTCTCGCGAAGTGCCTTAACTGCCTGAAGTCCGACGGCCCGACGACGACGCCTTGCGACAAGTGCGATTCCTGCATTGGCATTGCCCGGGGCGAGGATGTCGATGTCATCGAAATCGACGCGGCTTCCAATACCGGCGTGGACAACATCCGCGAGTTGCGCAGCAATGCGGCGTTTCGTCCGGCGCGGGCGCGGTTCAAGATTTACATCATCGATGAAGTGCACATGCTAAGCACCGGGGCGTTTAACGCCCTGCTTAAGACGTTGGAAGAGCCGCCGTCGCATGTGAAGTTCATCTTCGCCACGACTGAAATTCAAAAGGTTCCCGCAACCATCCTCAGCCGCGTGCAGCGGTTTGATTTCAAATCCATACCTGCGCCGCAAATCGCCGAACAACTCACCAGCATCTGCAAAGCCGAGAAGGTCAAGGTCGAGGACGCCGCGGTCAAGCGTGTCGCCCGGCTGGCCAACGGTTCGATGCGCGATGCGCTCTCGCTCATGGATCAGATGATTTCCATGAGCGGAGGCGCGGTCACCGCCAAGCTGGTCGATGAACTGCTGCCCGCGGCGCATGACGAGCTGCTCGGCAAGTTGATCGATTGCTTCGGCTCGCAGGACGCCGCCGGCGCGCTGGCTGCCGCCGACGCAAGCCTTGCCCAGGGGCACAACCTCGATCACTGGTGCACCCTGCTGATCGGACAGCTCCGCGATCTGATGATGCTTCGCGTCTGCGGCCCCGACACCGATCTGGTTGACGCCCCAACCGCGATTCGACCGGCCCTGGTGGAGCAGGCAAAAAAGTTCGACGCCGGCAGCTATGTGTTCATGATCACGCTGCTTGAAGAGCTGCGACGCTCCGTGAAGTCGAGCGGCAGCGGCCGAGCGCTGGTCGAAGCCGCCGTGGTGCGGCTGGCCGAGGCGTCCACTTTCTCGTCCGTCGAAACGCTGCTCAAGCAGATCAGCGGGGGCGCGCCGGCACAATCGCCCGCGGCAACTCGATCGGCGCCGATGAGTACGGTCGCCCGTGGACCCGCCGCGTTCGAGCCGGCCTCCGCGGCCGCAAAAAAAAAAGACCTGTTGAGTGAGCCGGCCCAAGGGCCGATTGGTCAAGACCGCCCGGTGCAGCCCCCTCGCGAAGCGCCGCGACCCAATCCCGCCCCCGCCCAGATTTTCCAACGCGTGACCCAGTCGGACCTTCGCGCCGCCCATGCCGAACCCGTGGTGCGCGACGCCTTGGACATTTTTCGCGGACGGATCGTGGATGTGGTCGCAAGCCCGCGAACGAGAATCCCCGGATCGCCAGACAATTCAACAACTGTTGACGATGCAAGGCCGTAGCGGCTCATTTTGTGCGTAATCTTTTTCAGGCCATGTGCTAGAATATGGGTGAGATAGGCCCATGCGAACTTTAAAAATCAACGTATCTGACGAAGCCGCAGCCCATGCCTCAAACGAGGCTGCAAAACGCGGCCTTGCGGACGCAGAGGAGTTTGCTGCAAAGTTGCTGGAGGAATCTGCCGGACGAAACGGACACTCACCTCCATCGACAAGCTTTTTCGTCACTAAGACCGACCTTGATGTCCTGATCGAATCCCAGAACGTCAAGCCGGTTACGAGTCTCTGCGACTTGCGGGCCGACTTCTGGCCAGGCGATGAGTCCGCAGACGACTTGGCTCGTGCACTCCGTGAATGGAACGCCCCATCCAATCGTTGAGAAACCTGATTAATGAAGCGCGTTATTCTCGATACGGATGTCGTTTCATTCATTTTCAAAGGCGATTCGCGAATCCACCGCTATCAGCCCCACGTTGTCGGCGCTGAAGTCATTATTTCGTTCATGACGCTTGCCCAGCTTCGACTTTGGGCATTGATTCGCCAATGGGGTAACGCGCGCGTCGATTTACTCGAACAGCACGTACGCAAGTTCGCCATTCACCCATTCGATTCCGAACTCTGTTCGGTTTGGGCGGAGGTCAGCTTTTCCGCCCGGAAGAATGGACGACCGATCGAATCTGCGGACGCATGGATTGTTGCGACAGCGAAACTGCACGGACTTCCGCTGATCACTCATAACGCGGAGGATTTCAAAGGTGTCGAGGGTCTAACCATCATTTCAGAGCCAGATTGAACCCCTCAGGACTTTTAACGGCAATCATGCTCCGACCGGCAGCGTGAGCGTGAAGCGATTCCACTCGCCTGCGCCGCCACGTCCGCGGGCCAGCTGCAACCGCCCGCCGAGGCACTCGGACCAATAGCGTGACATGGCCAGGCCCAGGCCCATGCCGGGTGTGGCTTCGTGCCCGCGTCCTCGGCGGAAAGGCTTAAAGATGCCACGCCGCTCGGCCGGCGCAACACCCGGCCCGGCGTCTTCGACTTCGAACACGACGCCGCCCGCACTCTGCGGTCGAGCGCGAAGCCAGATGCGCTTGTCATCTAAATTAACCGCGTGCTTGCAGGCGTTGTCGATCAGATTGGAAAGAATCTGCACCAGAAACTCGCGGTCAATCCGCAAAACAGTTCCCTCGGGGCATTGATTTTCGACAACCAGTGATTTATCCGCCGCCTTCACGCGGTAAGCGGTCTCGGATGACGCGGCATCGAGAACGTCATCGATCGACACATCCGAAAGGCTCAAGCGTGCCTTCTTGTTGCCGATGCGGGCGTAGGCCAGCACATTCTCCACGAGTCGCGCGAGCCGGCTGGATTCGCCCTTGAGCGTTTCCACATAAGCCGACCGCTTGGCGGGATCATTGGCGGCCCCGTTGGACAGCAAATCCGTGTATAGCTGAAACGTGGTGAGAGGTGTGCGTAGCTCGTGCGTGACCGCGGCAACAAAGCGCATCCGCCGCTCGATCAGTCCGAGGTACTTGGCCATGCCATAGCTGATGGCCAGCATGGCCATCAAAGACGCCACCCAGGCTGTGATCAAGGCCACTTTGAGACCGGTCGAGAGTCCCTCGCGATTGACCAGTCCGGGGGTTTCAACGATCAGTCGGATGGGCAGCGAACTCATCATCGCGCCTCGCTGCTCCAACTTGCCGGGCGGAGTCGACCCTACCGGCTCGAGTTTCAAATGGGCATATTTCTCCGCCGGGAAGAGATCCTGGATTTCGCCCCGAAGCGTATCTCGAAGTTGATCCCAATCGATGAGGATGCCCTGCACTGCCCAGAACTGGCTCGATTCGACATAAACGGATCGGATGAGCGCGAGCTGGGAATGACCGTCGTTCGTCAGATCCATCCAGATCGGCACAAGAGACATGCGTCTGACGCACGTGCAATCAGCGTCGGACGACGGAATGCCTAAACTGGCGATGTCAGTTCCGAGATTTTCAAGGGCAACAGTTTCCGGCTCGCAAACCTCAGCCGGATAATAGTCCTTCATTTTGTCCAGCCGTCTCTTCAGTTCCGTGTCCGTTCGGCGCGGTTCGACTGAAGGTCCATCGGCGTCATTACTGCTCTTCCGCGGAGATCGGGCGGCGATTCGAACCGACTGCGTGCTCATCGAATTCGGCCCCGGGTTTAATAGGCCAACCAAGTCCTTATGGTGTTCGCGCAGACCAGCAAGCCAGTTTTCCGCCGTTGCCAGCTTATTGCGCTGCGCGTAAGGAATCTCCCGGATCGGCGCGGCCGGAATGATCCGCTCTTCAAACTGCGGGCTTCCCCATTCGATTCGGTTGCCGATCTGAGTTGCTTGGAAGTAGAGCAGAATCCAACGGTTCTCGAGTCGCGGTGCGGACAGCGGCGACGGCAATAAAACCGGCTCCAAGGGCGTGCGATTGGGATTCTCCGCGCTGACAGCGTGGGCCGGCTTATAGAAACGGCGATATTCGGCGTACGGTCGATACTGTTCTCGTCCGACAAACGCTTCAACCGCGGCTTCAAGTCGCGAGATCGCAAGGGCCAGCAATTCATCGTTGGATCGCTCCGCGGCGTCGCGCTCTTCAATGCGATCCAGCCGAATCGCCGAGCGCGTGCCCCAGGCCAGCCCGCCGCAGACGAGCAGCCACACGATCGCCAGGGCGACCACGGCCCATCGTCGCGTGGATTGCGGAGAACTCATTTCGACGCCTTTGAATTGCCGCGGATGTTCACGCCCGAGCCGAGCATGTACCCCTTGCCGCGTACGGTGACGATCCAATCCTCGGGACCACTGCCGCAGAGGCTGGTCAACTTGGAGCGAAGCCGTGCGACGTGCATGTCGATCGTGCGCGTCTCCACGCCCCCGCCGCTGATGCCCCACAGCCGCGTGAGCATCTCATCGCGCGAGATCGCGCGGCCCGCATTCGCGGCAACATGCGCGAGAATTCCGCACTCCGTCTCCGACAAAGCGAGCGGCGTCTTTTTTCCATCCGAGGCCTCGCGACGTTCAAAGTCCACCGTCGCGGTGCCGAGCGATACCTGCTGCACATTGCCGGGCCGCTCGGGGCTGCGCCGCAGCACCGCCTGAACACGCGCGGTCAGTTCCCTCGCCGAGAAAGGCTTAACCACGTAATCGTCTGCGCCCTGCTGAAGTCCATCGACGCGATCATCCTCACCGCCCTTCGCCGTGACCACGATGACCGGCAAGACCGGATGGGTCTTGCGTAGCGCCTTCAGTACAGCCATGCCGTCCATCTTTGGGAGCATGAGATCGAGCAGCACCAGATCGACGCCCGGACGTCGCGCCGCCACCAGTCCCAGTTCGCCGTCGGCCGCCTCGATCACTTCATAGCCACCGATACGCAATGCATCGCACATGCCTACACGGATGGCGGCTTCATCCTCGACGACGACGATCTTGCCCAGACTCATGTGAGACCCTCATCGAAGACTGTGCCCCGTTTGTCATTATACGGAAGCTCGGAACGGCTTAATCCAAATGGTTTACACGGCCGTGACAGAGGTTCATTCATCGATAAACTTGAAGTCGCCCTTCGACGACCCGCGAATCTGAGCCGCCCATTCAATGGCCCGCTCGACCTTATCGCGCGAAAACGGAACAAATATCGCCCCGGCGTCGACCATGCCCGGGGGCGGCACGTCGGCTTCGTGAAGCAGAATCCCCACCATGCCGGGCGGGCGCATCAGTCCCCGAGCTGCCGCGATCTCCCAATTCACCCAATCGTCGAAACAAGTCGCCTGAGAGATGAGACAAACGAACACGCGCGCCTGAGCCATCAATTCCGCCAGTCGATTCTTGATTTCATCGACATCCTTCGCTCCGATTGGGATTCGCTGCCGGGCGTCGTACAATGTCAAATCGCTGTTTGTGCGCGGCCACGCATCGAGACGTACGGCGAGTCCACCGTCGTCCGGTTCATGGCAAATGTAGATTTTGGGACTGGTTTCCATAGGCGCGTCGCCATGCAAGTCTATCTGGTTCGTCATGCCATCGCCTATCCGCGCGACCCGGAGTCGTCGCGGATGGATTCCGATCGCGAATTGACGCCTGCCGGCATTGCTCGATTTAGACAGACCCTTCCGGCGTATGTCCGGCTTGGAGTGATGCTCGACGAGGTGTGGACCAGTCCATACGCCCGCGCCCGGCAAACCGCGGAATTGCTCAGCACAGGGCTCGACTTGATGCGCCCTCCGAAACTGATGCCGGAGCTGGAGCCCGAGGGCGATATGGGTCGAATACTGGCCGCACTGGAACTTCATTCCGACCGTAAGGCGATCGCATTGGTGGGCCACGAGCCGGCGTTGAGCGAGCTGGCCGGTCTCATGCTTGTAGGTCAATCCAGGTCAGTAGTGACATTCAAAAAGGGCGGGGCAGGTTGTATAGAGGTCGAGCGCTTTGGCAACCAGTTGGATGCGCAACTCAAATGGCTGATGACGCCCAAACAGCTCCGATGGCTCGGCAAGTAAGAATGTGCGATGCGAAGAACGAAAATATTATCGGAACTTCAATAGTCTTCTTCCCCGGTCGGGAATCTTAGCGCAATCCTAGCGCTAACTAGGCCATTCACCGTCCATTTGGCGTTTCGACCGTTCACACAAGGGCTATAATCTCGCCAGTTCAGCGCACATTACCTCACAGTGCCTTGGGGGGCGGATCCAGACCTGACGCGCAGGCGGGTGTACGGAATGCCCAACCCAGCGGAGCGGTGCCATGAGCGCTCGATCAGATTTAGCAGACCTTTCCAAGAAACGACTCGAACGGCTGGAGACCAATCTCAAAGCGGCCCTTGAGAATGGCGAGGTGGAAGCCATCCACCAGGTCCGCGTGTCGAGTCGCAAGCTCGTGGAGTTCATTCACATTTTCGGCATCTTTGTGGGCC
>CAYXEY010000034.1:0-11318 GCA_964464105.1 uncultured Planctomycetaceae bacterium | reverse complement strand
CGCGAAAATCGCTGCGCCGCATCCGTAATCTCTTCCGTGAGGTCCGCGATCTGGATGTGTTGCAGATGTCCCTTTCCAAGGCCGGCAGCGAGACGAACCTCAGCCCGACCGACCTGGCACAGCTCGAAGGCTGCCTGACCAGCCGGCGCGAACGAAAGTTGAATCGCGCGCGAACGGCGTGCAAGTCTCGCGATGTGGGGAGCATTGTTGACCAAGTTGGCGAGTTGATCGACGACTTTGATGACGTCGCAAATGACGATGCCCGCATCGTCGAGACCGCACGATCTCGCTGGCGCAAGCGTGCCGACGACCTGGTCAGCGAGACCGATCCATCGACGAAACGCGATAGCCTGCACCCGATGCGGCTTAAGTTGAAGCGATTCCGATACAGCACCGAGCTGCTGCTGCGGCTGGAAGAGCGAACCGGCGACGAGATACTGCAGGAGCTTGCCGGAATTCAGGATGAACTGGGCGCCTGGAACGATGGCGTTTTCGCCATCCGCGAGGTCACCCGAATGGCCCGCCAAGCGGATACACTTGCAGCCGAACCGCGCCGTTCGGCCAGCCTGCTTGCGTATGCCGGCGCGCGGTGTCTCGACATGCAGGCGCGGCATGAGTCAATCCTGTCGCGGCTGCCGGCGACACACGCGTACCTGCAGCGCGTAAGGCAATCGTCGCTGATGTTCGACCCCGCGGGGCCGGCGCCGCTTGCGAATACGGCCGGCTGACGCAGGCAAGGATTCGATTCGTGGCGGCCAAGGCATCCGAAATGAATCTGCCCGCCCCTCAGGGCAGTCACTCCGGCACATCTGATCACGGCACCACTGAATCGTCCGGCGGACAGCGGAGCCTCAGCGATCGCAACGAGGCCATTCGACGCCCCCCCACCGCGACGTTCGGCGCCATCGACGTCGGCACCAACAGTCTTCACCTGCTCATGGCTGAGATTTCCCCCGAGGGGGATTTTCACGCCATCGGGGGCGACAAGGAACTGGTGCAGATCGGGCGCGGCGGATTTCGCGAACATCGATTGACCTCGCGGAAAATGGATGAGGCCATTCGCACGCTGATGCGTTTCACCAAGCTCGCGCGAATTAAAGACATTGGTCGATTACGCGCCGTAGCCACAAGTGCGGTCCGCGAGGCCCGCAACGGAGGCGACTTCGTCGAGCGCGTGCGATCCGAAGTCGGCCTCGAATTGCACATCATCAGCGCGGAGGAGGAAGCCCGTCTGATTCACCTGGGCGTGCGCCACGCGATGGACTTGTCCTCCGGCGAGACGCTCATCTTCGATATCGGCGGCGGCAGCCTGGAGTTCATTCTCGACACGGCCGGCACGGCCGACGTTGTCGCGAGCGTCAAGCTGGGTGCGTCACGCCTGGCCGAGACCTTCCTTCGCACCGACCCGCCGACCGAAGCGGAATACAAATCTCTGCGCGAGCACATCAACACTCGTCTCGCTCCCCTGCTTGGGGGGGCGTCGAAGCGAAAGCTCACTCGCTGCATCGCCACCAGCGGCACCGTGAAGAACATTGCCGAAGTCTGCCGCGAGCGCCGCGGCACGCCGGATACCGACAAGAGCGGCTTCCTCAGCATGCGGCGCGGCGAACTCAAGGCGCTGTTCGGTGAACTGTCGACCATGCCTCGCGAAAGCCGAGCACAGATTCCCGGCATCGACTTCAAGCGCGTGGACGCCTGTCTGCCGGCGCTCATGTTGATGAACCTCATTCTGCGCACGGTCGAGGTGGACGAAGTGCAATGCTGCGAATCAGCCTTGCGCGAAGGCATCGTGGTCGATTACATCGCCCGCCACCGGGCCCACCTGATGGCCCGCGCCACGTGGCCCGACCCCCGCGCGCGCAGCGTCATCAGCCTGGCCGAACGCTGCCAGTATCGAAGGGCCCACGCAGAGCAAGTCGCCAAACTGGCGCTACAGCTCTTCGATGCACTACTGCCGCTTCACCAATTGCCGGCCGTTTACCGCGAGCTGCTGCGCTATGCGAGCCTGCTGCACGACATCGGCTACATGATCGGTCACACCGGTCATCACAAACACAGTTACTATCTCATTCGCAATGGCGACCTCCGCGGTTTCTCGGCGCAGGAAATAGAGATCATGGCCAACATCGCCCGATACCATCGCAAGGAGCGCCCCAAGAAATCGCATTACAGCTATCAGCATCTGGACGAGGAGCACTTCCGTCCCGTGCGAAAGCTGGCGGTGCTGGTGCGGCTTGCCGAAGCGCTCGATCGCACCCACTACGGCGTCGTGGATTCGGTGTCGTGCGTCATCACCAAGGAAGCGGTCAACATGAGCCTGCACGCCGATCGTGATGCCGAGCTGGAGCATTGGACCGCCAACAAGCAGGCCGAGCATTTCGAACGTGAGTTCAAGCGGAAACTGGAGTTGAGCATCGTGACGACAAACCCGACGGAGGCCGATCGTGCAGGAAGCCAGTGAACAGGTCTTGTCGCCACACGACTATCCCGGGCGATTGATCATCGTCGAGGGCATCGATGGCTCGGGCAAGAGCACACAGATTCGGCTGCTGCAGCGCTGGCTGGAATCGCTGAATTACCACGTCGTCTTTACCGAATGGAACTCGTCGGACGTCGTGAAGGCGACCACCAAGAAGGGCAAGAAAAAAGGAACCCTGACGCCGACGACCTACAGCCTGCTGCACGCCACGGATTTCGCACATCGTCTATTAACCAACATCCTGCCCCCGCTGAAGGCCGGCATGATCGTGCTGGCCGATCGATACGTGTACACGGCCTACGGCCGCGACGTCGTCCGCGGATGCGATCCGCAATGGGTCCGCAAGGTTTATGCCTTTGCGCCGAAGCCCGACGTGGCGTTCTTTTTCCGCGTGCCGGCCAACGTCGCCCTGGCGCGGATCCTCGCGGCCCGTCCCACACTGAAGGATTATGAAGCGGGCAAGGATCTAAACCTGCACGCCGATCCTTTCGAGAGCTTCAAGCTCTTCCAGGGGCGCATTCTCAGCGAATACGACAAGATGTCCGCCGCCCACGGATTCGTGGTCATGGACGCATTGAAGAGCATTCAAGAGCAGCAGCAGATCGTCCGCCGCGTAGTGCAGGAGCGGCTGTCGGGCTATGAACGGGAGCCGATGATCGCATGAGCCATTTACGTTTTCTAGGTTCAGGACTTCCGTACATCGCCGAGGCCGATTATCCCGGCGTGCTGATCACCATTGAGGGCACCGACGGCGTGGGACGCACGACGCAAGTCGAGATGCTGCGTGAGTGGCTTGAGCTGCGCGGCTTCGGCGTCATCGAAACCGGCTGGTCGCGCAGCCAGCTCGTCGGTCGGGCCATTGATGAGGCCAAGCAGGCCCACACGCTCAATCGGCTGACCTATTCGCTGATCTACGCTGCTGATTTTGCGGATCGACTGGAGAAGGAAATCCTGCCCGCACTGCGCGCGGGTTTCGTGGTGCTGTCGGATCGCTACATCTTCACGGCCTTTGCACGTGATCTGGTGCGCGGGGCCGATCCAACGTGGGTGCGCGATCTATTCGGCTTCGCGCCGATTCCTCACCTCGTGCTCTACCTCCGCGCCGACATCAGCACGATCGTGCGGCGGGTTGTGTCGCGCGGGCCCATTGATCCTTTCGAGGCTGGGCTGGACATCGGCATGGGCGCGGACGTTTACGACAGCTTCAAGCGCTACCAGACCATGCTGATTCGGGAGTTCGAGAAGCTTGCGGGTGAGTTCGGATTCCAAACCATCGACGCCAACCAGGAGTACGAGACCATTCAGGAGCGAATCCGCGAGCACGTTTCCGATTTCTTCGCCACCCGGCCCGAATGGGACCGCGAACGCCGCTTAGCGGAATAGCCGCCCCGATAATCGTTGCGGGCGATGCAATGGGCTCATCTCGCTGGGTGAGCGACAACAGTTCCACGAATTCGAGCGTTTACGCCCTGAAAAACTCGCGATTTTGCAGTGATTGTTTGCCTTGCGACATTCACATTGAGGCACCAAGGGGGTAAAATAGGGCGTCCGTTGCTGCCGACCAGCGCAATGGAGAGGGATTCGGGCAAGCGCCGGCGGGCCGCGCCCGATAGGGAATCACCAAACCGAGCAATCGGCTGGGCTGGAGCGGGAGCAGAACATGGTCATGGATCGCACGCCGCGTTCGCGGCGCGTTGGGGGCGTTCTAACAATTATTGGGTTTGTTTCGTGCGCGGGTGCATGGGCCATCTGGCCGGCGCCGCAGCAGCAGCCTGAACAAGCGAACTTTCAGGCGATCTATGCGCCGCCGCCGCTCTCCCAGCAAGATGCGGTCAAGCAGTTGATTGAATGGGGCGTCGCCCGATCGGTATTTGACTCCGCTTTACCGCATCATCAGGAGATGCTGCTTCGGCTGGCGGCGGAGAACACCCGTCACAACCCGCCCGCGGTTTGTTTCGCCGCGGGTACGAACCCCGACCTGGTGGCCGCATTCGAAGTCGCCGTATTTGGCAACGCCGCGGCCATGCCGCGATACCAGGCCAATACGCGCTGGGCCACGACAGCGACCAACGGAGGCGGCCTGACCCAGGGGACGCCGACCACGCTCACCTACAGCTTCGTTCCCGACGGGGTCAGCATCCCCAACGGAGTCGGCGAGGGTGTCGCCAACAGCAATCTCTTCGCGTTTCTTGATGGCATCTACGGAAACACCGCGACCTGGCAGGCGCTGTATGCAGGCGTATTTGCCCGCTGGTCGCAACTGTCGGGCCTCACGTACGTGCTTCAACCGACTGACGACGGCGCGGCCATGTTCGGCAGCCCCGGCGTCATTGGCGTGCGCGGCGATCTGCGCATGGCCGGCAAACCGATCGACGGCAACAGCGGCGTCCTGGCCTACAACAACTTCCCGCCGAGCGGCGGAGACATGGTCATCGACACCGCCGATTCCTTTTATTCAAACCTCGCCAACGGCTCACTCGCCTTGCGAAATGTCCTCTCGCACGAGCACGGACACGGCATGGGCGTTTCGCACGTGTGTCCCATTCAGCAGACCAAGCTGATGGAGCCGTTTTTCAGCGCCGCCTTCGACGGACCCCGACATGACGACATTCGTATCGCTCAACGGCATTACGGCGATATCAACGAGCCCGACAACACCAGGGCCACTGCGACGCTCGTCGGCCCGCTGGCGGTCGGCCCCGCCGTCATTCTTGGCAATGTGCCCGCCCCCACCGTTTCAAACAGTTCGACACTCTCAATCGATGCCGATGGCGAACAAGACTTCTTCGAGATCAGCGTTGATGCACCGCGCGGCCTGACCGCAGTGGCAACGCCGCTCGGGTTGAGCTACGACTCATCGGCGCAGGCCTGCTCGGGACAAACGGCCAGTTGCTGCAGCGGCAACATCATCAACAGCCTGGCAATGGCCAATCTCGCGGTTGAAGTGCAGGATGCGACGGGCGCTGTGCTGGCCACCGTCGACGCCCAGCCGATCGGTGTCGCGGAGACCGCGATCGCGACTTTGCCGGCAGCCGGTACATACTTCGTTCGCGTCTTCGAGAACAGTGCTGTTTCCGAATCGCAGCTCTATCGGCTCACGCTTCAGGTCGGCAACGTGCCGCTCTCCATTTCATTGCCCAATGGCGCCCCGACAGAGCTGACGCCGGGCATCGCCAGCAATTTCCTGGTGCAGATCAATCCCGGCGAGGATACCTTGGTGGCTGACTCCGCCCGGTTGCTGTACCGCTACACCGGCGGCACTTTCCAAATCGTCGCCCTGACCCCGCTGGGTGGAAACCTGTACCGCGCCGTACTGCCGCCCCCGGTTTGCAGTGACACGCCCCAGTTCTACGTCATCGCTCAGGGCACGACGACCGGCCTCGTCTCCAATCCCGTCGGTGCTCCGACAAACGTCTATTCTGCAATCGTCGGCACGCAGGTGATCGCGATCTCGAACAACTTCCAGACCAGCGGTAATTTCACGGTTCAAAACAGCACAACGCCGCTTCTGACCGACGGCGGCTGGACCCGAGGCGTTCCCATCGTCGATGCAAACTGCCAGGCGCGCGGGGCGCCCGCGGCCGATGCCGATGGATCGGGACAATGCTGGCTCACGGACAACGACTCGGCAAACAGTTGCAATTCCGACGTCGATGGCGGCATGACCATGTTGCTGTCAGACATCTACGACGTGAGCACGCTGGCCGACGCGCAAGTCAATTACGCGAGGTGGTATGCAAACACCGGCGGCCAGAATCCGCAGACCGAAACGATGGTCATCGAAGTCTCGCAGGATGGCGGGACCAACTGGGTCAATCTCGAGACAGTCGGCCCGACCACGGGAAGCCCCAACGGCCAGGTCACCGGCGGCTGGTTCAATCGATCGTTTGTAATCGCAAGCGTCGTGGCGCCCACGACCCAATTCCGAGTGAGGTTCACCGCACAGGATCCCGATCCGGGCGCCGTCGTTGAAGCGGGCGTCGATGCCTTCTCGATCACCGGTCGCAACTGCACGCCGGTCACCTGCATTTCATGCGACCTCAACGGCGACAGCGTGGTTGACGGCCGCGACATTCCGGTGATGACCGCCCTGATCACCGGCGGCACGCCCACCAATGAGCAGATCTGTGCCGGCGACGTGCAGGCACCCAAGGACGGTATCGTGGGAATCGAGGATGTTGAAGCCTTCGTCAACTGTGTGCTTTCGGCGCCATGACGACTGCGGCGAACCCGCAAGTGAAATACCGGCCGCATGGCATTAGACTGTCAGACCGGTCAAGTATGACCCTGACAGGAGAATGCCATGTTGTCGAAAAAGATCGAGACCCTGCTAAACAAGCAGATCAATTATGAGTTCACCGCGGCGTACAACTATCTGGCGATGAAGGCCTGGTTTGAGAATGCGAACCTGGCCGGTTTTGCCAACTGGATGCAGCACCAGGCGGTCGAAGAACTTCAGCACGCGATGAAGCTGTTCCAGTTCGTCTGCGATCGCGGTGGACAGGTCAAGCTGGAGAGCGTGGACAAGCCGGCCGGCGGTTACAAGACGCCGCGCGAGGTGTTCGCCAAGGCCACGCAGCTCGAGAAGGGCAACACAAAGAGCATCAACGATCTGTACGCGGCGGCAGTGGCCGACTCGGATTACGCGACCGAGAGTCACCTGAAGTGGTTTATCGATGAGCAGGTGGAGGAAGAAAAGACAACGCGCGAAATAGAGGAGTTGCTGGACATTGTCGGCGACAGTCGCAGCGCGCTGTTACAGTTGAACCACCAGCTTGGGCAGCGCGCCGGCAGCAAATGACGCGTCGCATCAGGCGTGAGAGGACGGATCAGCCCTGAGGCGTCAGGCCGAGCGCCACGGCGATTGAATCGATCAGCGGAAGCAGGATCGATTCGATCAGGGCGTTGGTCACGCTCTGCAGAATCAGCGCGATGACGCTGCTGAACGAGTTGAACACGAGCGTGACAAGTTGATCGCCTAATGAGTTCATGATGACGGCTCCCGTTGCGGACAGTTCATCTGACAGCGGTAGACATCGTACATTCCCGGCGTCCGCATTGGCAGTATCATCCGCGCGAAAATTGCGCGTTCTTTGCTTCTGACCTATTATTCCGGCCCGCCCCCTTTTGCACATATGATGCGGACCCTCCGGTTCCAACGCCGGGGCATAAGGAGCGTCTGACATGCCGCGCCATCGAGTGGCCCCCGCCGTGCTGTTTGCGGTACTCATTTTGGGTTGCGACCCCAAAGTCCCGACAAGCCAGCCCAATGCAGGTGGATCCGGCCAGGGCTCGCTGCGGGCCGCCGGAATGCGGCGGATTGCCATCATCCCCAAAGGCTCGACCCACGATTTCTGGAAATCCATCCACGCAGGGGCGGAGAAGGCGGCCAAAGAACTGGGTGGTGTGCAGATCCTCTTCAAGGGTCCGGAAAAGGAAGATGACCGTGAACAGCAGATTCTGCTGACTCAGAATTATCTCGGCGGCAGCGTCGATGGCGTGGTGCTCGCCCCGCTGGATGAAAACGCGCTGCTTCCGCCGGTGCGCCAACTATCGAAGTCGGGCATCCCGGTGGTGATCATCGATTCGGCATTGTCCGGCGACGTCGGGAAGGACTTTGTCAGCCTCGTGGCCACCGACAACATGGCTGGCGGAAGGCTCGCCGGTGAGCGCATGGCCGAGGTTCTGGGCGGCAAGGGTCGCGTGCTCATGCTACGTCACGCCGAGGGATCAGCCAGTACGCTTCAACGCGAACTGGGATTCTCTGAGGCACTGGCCATGCACAAAGGCGTCGAGTTGGTCGATCCCAAACGGTATTCGGGCCCGACCCGCGCGACCGCCCAGGAGGCGTCGGAGAATCTCCTGACCGCGCACACGGACATTCAGGGTGTGTTCTGCTCGAATGAGTCGGCGACCTTCGGCATGCTGCTGGCCCTGCGCGGTCGGGGTCTGGTTGGCAAGATTCACTTTGTCGGCTTCGACGCCAGCCCGGGGCTGGTTGAGGCCCTCGGCAAGGGCGAGATGGACGGACTGGTCGCGCAGAACCCGGTCAAGATGGGCTACCTTGGTGTCATGACGCTTGTCAATCACCTGAATAGGAAGCCGGTGGAGCCGCGCGTGGACACCGGCGTGATGATGGTGACCCGGGAGACCATGTCCACGCCCGCGGCCGCGGCATTGCTCAATCCCGATCTCAAATCCTTGCTGGGCTCCTGATGTCAAACCATCCCGCGCTGGAAATGCATGCTGTGCGCAAGCGCTTCGGGGCCACCGTGGCCCTGGACAGCGTGGGGCTGACCGTGCAGCGCGGATCGATTCACGCAATTCTGGGCGAGAATGGCGCCGGAAAATCGACCCTGGTCAAGATTATGGCCGGGGCGATCCGGCCTGATGTCGGCGGCATGACGCTTGCAGGTAGACCCTATGCCCCCGCGTCGCCATTGGAGGCTCGTGCCGCCGGCGTTGCGATGGTGCACCAGGAGCTGTGCCTGGCCTTGCATTTGACCGTCGAGCAGAACATCGCCCTGGGTGACGAGCCTGCGCGCATGGGCCTCATTAATGGCGGCGAGATGCGCCGCCGCGCCCGGGCCGCGCTGGCCACGGTCGGTCGGTCAGACATATCGCCCGGCGCACGGGTCGGACGCCTGCCCCCGGCCCAGCGACAGCTTGTCGAAATCGCCCGGGCTCTCGGCTCCGGCGCGCGGGTCATCATTCTGGATGAGCCGACCAGCAGCCTCGATCTGACTGACATCCGCCGATTGTTCGCGATGCTGCGCGGACTGCGCAACGACGGCACTGCGATTGTTTACATCTCGCATTTTCTCGAGGAGATTCGCGAGATCGCGGATGAGCTGACCATCCTGCGTGATGGCCGTGTCGCGGCATCGGGCATGGTTTCGCAGATGGACAACGATCAGATCGTGGCCCACATGATCGGCAGGCGCATGACCGACCTCTATGCCCGCTCCCCGCGATTGACCGGAGGGCAACTGCTGGAAGTCAGCAATCTGAGCGGCGGCGGATTCACCGATGTGAATCTTTCTCTGCACCGCGGCGAGGTGTTGGGCATCGCCGGCCTGGTCGGATCCGGTCGAACCGAGTTGCTGCGCGGCGTTCTTGGGCTGGATCAGATTCGACAGGGCCACGTTCGCGTGAACATGTGGGAAGCCGCCAAGTGGACGCCGCATGACGTCTGCATGCGCGGCCTCGGCATGCTGAGCGAGGATCGGCGCAATGAAGGCCTCGCGGTCGATCGCTCGATTCAGGACAACCTGCTGCTCGGCAGCCTCGATCGCTTTCAGCGGCTCGGCCTGCTGAAGCGACACGCGATGCGACTCGCGACGTTGCGCTGGATCAATCAGCTCACCGTGCGAGCGCGCGGCCCGTCGCAGACCGTCGGCGATTTGTCCGGCGGCAATCAGCAGAAGATCGCGCTGGCCCGCCTGCTGGCGCGCGATGTGGACATACTGCTGCTGGATGAACCAACCCGTGGAATCGACGTCGGGAGCAAAGCCCAGATTTACGCCCTGATTGACGACCTGGCGGCACAGAACAAGGGCGTGCTTCTGGTCAGCAGTTATCTGCCGGAGCTGCTGGGTGTGTGCGACACCATCGCCGTAATTCATCGGGGGCGCGTGGTGGAATCGAAGCCCGCCGCTGCGTGGACTGAACACGCCCTGCTTCTGTCTGCCTGCGGCACCCGGGAGACCGCCGCGTGAGCGAACGACCCGCGCCGCAACTGACGCCGCTGGCCGCCGGCGGCACCGCGCTGGGCTTCGCCGGCTCGGTCATTCGCATGTTGACGCCGTTCGCCAGCCTCGCCGCGGCGGCATTGTTTTTTCGTTTACTGGCCCCGGATCATCCTTTCCGGCTCATTGATGCGCAGATCGTCTCCACGCATACGGTCATTGTTGGCATCGCTGCACTGGGCATGACCCTGCTGATCGCCGCGGGGGGCATTGATCTGTCGGTGGGATCTGCGATTGCCCTTACGACGGTCTGCGTTGCGCTCGTATTGAAGCGCGATTGGCCGCTTCCGCTGGTAGCCCTGATCGCAATGGCGGTCGGTGTCATCTGTGGTATATACAACGGACTACTTGTAGTCGGCCTGCGACTCCCGCCTTTCATCGCCACGCTGGGCACGCTCGGCTTTTTCCGCGGCGTCGCCAAGTGGCTCTCGGGCAGTGTGCCGGTGACCGCCCCCACCGCCGGGCTGGAGAACTGGGTCAGCCCGGTGCCGCAGGCGGAGTGGATGATCGTCTCGCCGGGCGTGTGGCTGACTCTCGTACTTGGGTTGCTCACGGCGGTCGTGCTGCATTGGACGGTGTTCGGGCGCTACGCGCTGGCCATCGGCTCGAACGAGGCGACGGCCCGGCTTTGCGGCATTCGCGTCGGGCGAATGAAGGTGTGGATCTACGCCATGGCCGGGCTCTTCGTGGGCATCGCCGGCCTGCTGCAATTCGGACGCATCACGCAAGGTGACCCGACGGTGGCGATCGGGCTTGAGCTGGACATCATCGCCGCGGTGGTCATCGGCGGCGCCTCGCTCACCGGTGGACACGCATCGGTTGCAGGAGCACTGGCCGGTGCAGCGCTGATGGCGTTTCTTCGCAATCGCTGCACGATCCTCGGCTGGCCAAACTTCGTGCAGGAAATGATTGTCGGACACATCATCATTCTCGCGGTGGCCATCGATCAATGGCGCATGCGAGCAAGGCGATAGCGCTCAGAGCCGGACTTTCCTCAACCCGGTCGAACGCGCGAAGATTCTCGTTCGTGAAGCGACTTGAATATTTGAAGCCGCTCTGCATTCACCGGCGTGGGGACACGCCGGCTCTGT
>CAYXEY010000033.1:5389-19685 GCA_964464105.1 uncultured Planctomycetaceae bacterium | reverse complement strand
TCCTTGCGGGTGATGTTGATCTCGATCCAGCTGCCGCGCTCGGGGATGATGCGGCAGGCATGCAGCGGCCGGTCGGTGTCCAGGGTCTCGCGGACGAAGTCGACACCCGGCGAGCGGTGCAGCTGAGACACGATGACGCGCTCGGCGCCGTTGATGATGAACTCGCCGCCGCCGATCATGATCGGCAGCTCGCCCAGGTAGATCTGGTCCTCGACGATCTCCTCCTTGTCCTTGCGGTGCAGCCGGGCGCGGATGCGCAGGGGCATGCCGTAGGTCAGGCGGAGCTGGCGGCATTCGTCGGGCGTGTAGCGCGGCTTGCCCAGCGAGTAGTCGAGGTATTCGAGGGTGATATTCTCGTCATAGCTGCTGATCGGGAACACCTCGCGGAGCAGGCCCTCGAGGCCGCTGTGGGTCCGCTGGGCCGTGGACGCATCCTTCTGCAGGAAGCGGTTGTACGAGCCCACCTGAATCTCGATCAGGTTGGGGATCGTCATGGCGTCGCCGAGTTTGCCGAAGTTGCGGATTTCCGAGACTTTGATCATGGATCATCCTTCATGTAGCGCCCGCCCTCCGCGGCGGACGATGTACTAGTCATTTACAGGTGACGGGCATGTCGGATGTGGGATGTCGGATGTGAAAACGGGGATTCGCTTTCGTTCCCACATCCCCAATCCCACATCCCACATTCGCCCCGCGCGCGACAATCGCTCGCACTCGCGAGGCTGCATGCCGGCGCGCGGAGCGAGCCGTTCGAATCTATGGGTCGATGAAAAAAGACACCGTCCGACATCGATTCGCGCGTCAGCGCGTGTTCCCGCATGAGCTGCGCAGGCAGTGATTCTTCACCGGCATCGCAGGACCGTTATTCTCTTGTTGGGGACAACCGTCATTCCGCAGCCATCTCGCATCGCCCGATCGGTCCCGACCCGACCGGACATTTAACGCCGCGGAAACGGAGAGAAGAGTATAAGGGTTCGTTTGCGGATGTCCAGTATTAGAGGTTTACAATTCGGGGCCAGTGCTGATAACGAGGGCATCCGCCTACCTTTGGCAAGCGATTAATGATCTTAACCTATTGAAAAAACTGAGGTTACAGACGATATCTCTGGTTTTCAGGCCATAATGACCTTCCTGCTGCCGACTGGAGTTCCCGAAATGCCTCGACCCAAACGCTACCCGGATCTTCTTGACGAAGCCATCGCGATCGCAGAATCAGTGGTTCGTGTTTGCGAGCGAGATAAGGTCATTGATTGGTTGCTAGCGTGGCTACTCAGCCTGCTTTGCAGCATTGTGCATTCAGCAAGGTCAGTACGACTATTGCTTCGAAGTCGCATGGTTTGGGACAGCCCCCTGATTTGTCGGAAAATGAACGAGGCTGCGTTCACGATTCATTATCTTCTCAACAACCCTGGCAACACAAAGGCGATGAGGCAGCTCTTGCTCCTCGAAATCGACTTCGACAAATACAAGTTCTTGGAGGCTGGTGCGGCTCGTGAAGATAAAACTGTAAAGGAACTCTTCAGGGAAAAACCGGAGCTTGCGGAAATAAAGAAGCACAGGGACGTCGCACAGAGCAAACACGAACTTCTGCGGCTGTTCAACAAGTCTAAATCTAAGGAAGACCAAGACCCTACCCCGGGTCGGAAGCCGTGGCGGGACATCAGCTGGCAGGAGAAGATGGCGGGCCTATCACTCCCCAATCACGCCAAGAAACTAATCGAGTTCACAATGCATGAGGGGGACGCCGTCGCTCACCTCAGGCCGCATCACATCAAGGTCTTTTCCAATTACAATCCCAATCGCAAGCCGCGATTTCGTTCGGGTCCCGCGTCGTTTCGATCGCTTTACTTCAATCCGTGGACCATGCCAATTTTGGCATTGCTCATAGGAGCGGACCAGATAATCGACCATTACTACCTGCCCAAATCGCTTTCGAAACGAATCGAGGGAGTAATGGATGATATCAAGTCGCATCGCCGCCGTAATGAACAGGCGGAGGCGAGGCCGCGTTCACATTCATCGGGGCGACCGGCAAAAAGGCGTTTGTCGACGTAACCCTCCCGGCCGGCGCAGCCCACGCCGAATACACCGTGCAGGGCCAGCGCGGCAGCCGCGTGGGCAAGGTGAGCGAGATTTACGTTATGCACATCGGGGCGCTGGGGCCGCGGATGGCGACGATATCAGCCGCCTGAGTCAAAACAATTGCGGCTTGCTTCACGCACCGATTAACATTCCCGTCGTGGATCGCCTTTATCCGAGCGATGATTTCGACGCCATCATCCGCATCTATTCGCCTGAGGAAGGCGGACGGAATCACCCTACCTATAACGGCGTCAAGTGGGACTTTTCGTACGCTGACCCGATACGTGAAGTCGGCGATTGGTGCATTTGGCCGGATTTCTATGTCGTGGGTGGCGATTCGCGCCCGAAGGATGTGCCTCTGCCGGTCGGCGTCGAAACATCGGCGCGCATGTTCATCATGGCTGATGAAATGCGGGAGATTCACCGCCATCACATCCGGCCGGGCGTGCGCTTCTATTGCATCGAGGGTCCTCACCGTGTCGCGGAGGGCGAGGTGACGAAGGTCACCGGGCTCTTTGAGCCGCGAACAGATCCGAAGCAGATTGCAAGAGGGTCGCCAAGGCCGATTGGCTCCAATACGGGTGTGGCAACTGTTCGCCCGCCCACCGACCCGGAGATTCTCGATCCCTATAGGCGGCAAAAGTATTTAGCATATATAGTGATTTCACTCGGTCTTCTGATCGGCTCGCGCAGACTTTTTCCCAACGCGTGCGTGAGCATGATCGTGATCGCGCTTTGTTTGGTTGTCACTCCCATTCTTTTGTATCTCATGGTGCGAGAACACCGGGACGTAAAGGCGAGACTTCGGCGCCTTCGAGGGCTTCCCGGTCATTGCATCCATTGTGGCTGGTACGAGCAGGATAAAAAGAGAAAGCGCTGTAGCCAGTGCTTGAAACTGCTCGACGCCTAGCCGGGGCCGGGGTGGTGATCATTCATATGCATCACGGCGATGCGCGATGACGAGAACATGCACCCGTCGCGCGGCGTCATCGATTTCATAGATCACCCGCCAGTCGCCGACCCGATATCGATACGCGCCGGCCAGATCGCCCTTAAGGCGCTTGATGTTGTTGTGACGACGCGGATCTCGTTCGAGTTGCAGGAAGCAACGGGCCAGTTTGGCAGCCAGCGGACGATTAGCGGCTTCGAAGAAAGAGCGGGCGTCCGGCGACAGGATGACTTCAAACATCCTTGCGGACCTTGCGCCACGACGCGCCTTTGCCGGCGGCGATGGACTTGCGGGCGGATTTGATCCGTTCGATGAGCGGGCGGCGGTTCAGAAAATCCACGTAGTCGGCGAGCGATACAAGCTGGCCGGCGGGGATGCGGTCAATCGCCTTCTTGATCTTGCGTCTGAGTGTGGTCGTGGTCATGACAATTATCGTAGGCCGGTGGGGGCCGGGCATGCAACTCGCTCGTGCGTGATTCCTATCTCGCACGCACCGCCGGGGGAATCCTTTCCCACGAACGTGAATTGCACGAAGTTACGTGCGCAGGAAGGGATTGTCGCCGCAGCGACTCCCAGACCTGCGACGGGTGGGTGCGAGAAGGGAATCTCGCACCAGCGTTCGAAGTGGTCCTACGGACAGCCCCCGGCCAGCACGCATGCGGCGAATGGGCCGACGTCCAGGTTGTTCACGACTCCGTTGTGATCGATGTCGCCGTTCAGCAGCGGGCATCCGGGATAGGCGATCTCGTACGCGGCTTGCGACAGGAGGCGCAGCACGAACGCATCGACGTCGAGGCCGTTCACCGTGCCGTTGCAATCGAGATCGCCCCTGAGTCCGCCGGGCGTCACCGTCAGCGTCCACGATTCATCATCAAATGCGGTGGCGTTGGTCGCGCGAATCGTGACCCCGTGCGGCGAACCGACGGTCGTCGGCGCGGGCCAGCTCACCACGCCGTTTGCGGAATTGATGGTCATCCCCGCGGGTCCGGTGACCAGCGTCCACGCCGAGATCGGCGCCATGCACATGGGATTGGAAAGAGACGGCGTCGAGCCGGCATAGGGGACGGTTTCGGGAATGGAAGCATCGGCAATGGCATTGATGATCGGTGCAATCGGCGTGACATTGACGCGCCAGCCCTCCACATCGAATCCCGTCGCGTTCGTCGCCTGAATGACCACGGTGTGTGGCGAACCGGCGATCGTGGGCGTCGGCCAGGAAACGACTCCCGTGAACGGGTTAATGGTCATGCCCGGCGGCCCGGTGTTCAGTGACCAGGTGACGGGATTCATGCAGGTGGGATTGGTGACCGAGGGCGTCGGACCGATGTAGGCACTGCCGCAGGGATGGGCCTGGTCCGCGATCGCGGTGACCACGGGCGCGGTCGGCAGCACGGTCAGGAACCAATCTTCGGCCCGGAAGCTGGTGCTGTTGGTCGCGCGGATCGTGATGGGGTGCGGCGAGCCGGCCACCGTGGGCGTGGGCCAGCTTACGACGCCGGTGGCTGGATCGATCGTCATGCCCGGCGGAAAGACGACGACTGACCAGACCACCGGGTTCATGCAGTCCGGGTCAGTCAGCACCGGCGTCGGGCCGGTGTAAGCGCTGCCGCAGGGATGTGATGCATTGGGAATCGCTTCGATGAATGGCGCGATCGGGTTGACCGTAAGCATCCACGACTCGTTGTCGAAGCCGGTGGCGTTCGTTGCTCGAATGGTGATGGAATAGGGCGAGTCGTCCGAGGTTGTGTCTGGCCAGCTCACGACGCCGGTCGTCGGGTTGATGGTCATCCCGGGCGGCGCGCTGATGAGCGACCAGGTCAACGGAGACATGCACCCCGGCGAGGTGACGGATGGTGTGGGGCCCGTGTACGCGACGCCGCACGCCGACGCGGCATTGGGAATGTCATTTACCACCGGCGCCAGCGTGGCCGGCGTGAATGCGACATTCAGGAAGAAAAAGCCGTCATCGATCGAGGCGCTGAAGTGTGTTACGCGGATGAGAACTGTTTGATTCGGCGAGAGATTGAGGACGGCGCGCGAGTCGCGGATGAGCCCGGCATCGCCGGTGCAGGCGGGGGAGGCGTCGTCGATGCAGACAATTTGATTCGCGCTCGTGCCAGGACAGGCGGTGTGCAACGAGAGCACCGTGTCCATGCCGGTGTCCTGTCCGAGCCGATCGTGGGTGCCGCAGGTGTCGACGGTCAGCGAGCCGCCGCAGGGGCCGGCCGTGTAGGTGTACCACGCGTCCGGGTTCGTCGCACTGGTGCCGCAATTGGCCGAACCATCATTGGTGGCAAAGGCGAGCGTACCGCTTGTGGACGTGCCGTCCGTGACGGAAACTGCGTTGGCGCAAAGATCATTGCCAGGCGTGAACGGCCCACTGACGTTCAGGACGATCGAGCCGGTTGCGCCCGCGTAGCCGGAAACACGAATGTAGTAAGTTGTTCCATTGGTCCCCGCGAACGTGAGGCACGAGTCCACGTCGCAGGTCCCGCCGCAATCGTCATTGCACACGATCTGATTGGCCGGCGTTGCCGGACAGCCGGTGTGGATCGACAGCAAGGTGTCGAAGTTCGAGCCGCAGGTGTCGACGGAGACCGTGCCATTGGCGATCGGCGTGATGCGGTAGAACACATCGTTCCGGCCGCCGCCGACATCCCCGCTCAGGATGCCGCAATTCAGCGCGCCGCCGTCGGTGCTCGCATTCACGTTGCTGCCCGCGTAGGTGCCGCTGCCGGGGAGTATTGTCGCATTGATGCAGGTGTTGTTTTCCGGCGGGTTGTTCAGCGCCGTCAGACAGAGGACCTGGTCGGCATGGGCGTCGATTTCGGCGACGCTGACGCCCCCGGAGTTAGCGAATGTGTTGGCGCAGGAGATCGTCGAATTCATCGTGGAATTGGGGCAGTTGCAGTCGAATGCGCCCCATAGGTGCCCGATCTGGTGGGCGGTGTTGTCGGTCTGACAGGCGAACGTTGGGCTGAAGTCGCTCTGCGTGTAGCAATAGGCGCCGTTGTCCAGCCCCGCGGTGCAAAATCCGTCGTTGTCGCAGATCTGATTGGTATTGGCCGCCTGGCCGACTGTCGAACCGCTGATGTCGCGTCCGGTGAAGAGCTTGGTGAGGTCGCGGGTGACGGCGGTCTGGTTGTCGGTCCACTCGGTGATGACCTGGCACATCAGCGTGTCGCTGACGTTGGAGGTATACGGATCAGGCTCGGCCGTGCGGACCAGCACCGTCGTGATGACGTGCGTGATCTGCACTTGCTGGACATACTGGTGGTTGACCACGTTGATGATGGCGAAGATGCGGTCCTGGGTGTTGTGCGTGTTGCTACCGCGCGCGGTGTAGTACTCAAAGTCGGCGTCGCAGGCGAGCTGGGCCACGCAGATGCCGCCGCCGCAGGTGCCATGGGGCGCGGGGTTGTCCGAGGGCGGAGCAGGATCGGGCGCGAAGGCGTTTCCGCAGGTTCCTTCGCAGCGTGACTCTTCACTGAAATAGACAATGTGCAAATCTGATTCGGCGCCGGGCACGAAGTCCGACAGCGGCTGAATCCACCGTTTCCGTCCGTCAGAGGTCGCAACGCTGGCAAGCAACCCCTGTGAAGTCCACCCCGCGGCGACCTCGCTGCCAGGATCGCCGACCACCACGCCGGTGAACGTATTCTCCGGCCCCGGATCGATCGTCCGCCACGATCCGTCGGCGACTTGTTCGCGGAGTTGATAACCCGGGTCGCGGACGGAGATGGGTTCGAGATCAAGCGCGAGGCGCTGCTCATCTGGCAGGATCAGGTTGATCTTGTGGGCCCAGTGGTAGAGTGGTCTGGGGCCCAGTCGAATGATCTTTGCGCCTGCGGGCGTCGAAACGCCATGATCAGTCGCCCAACCGACCCATTCGCATTCGATGTCAGTCCAGCGGTTAACGCCGGATTTGTGAGCGCTCTTGACGTGATTTTTGGATGCGGGAGAACTTCCCGAATCGGCGCGAACGAAGCACCATGCGCCCGACATGGCTGCGAGCGAGGTGAGACCAGCGATCAATCGACGAATGGCAACGACAGACCACGTTTTCATAGGACACCACCTTTGAATGCGGTTCAGTCGCATGTCTCGCGTGGGACCCGTTCGCGCCAATAATACCTCGTAATCAGGCTGAATTGGATATCTGGAGGCAGGAAATTCTGGAAAATAGTCGGCGTGCCAATAGAAAAGGGCCCGCCATGACGGCGGGCCCTTTCGCAGTTTCATGCTGTCCTATGCGGTCGAAAGCGAAGGGCTTACGCCTTGCCCTTGACCTCGACCTTGGCGCCGGCTTCTTCCAGCTCCTTCTTGAGCTTCTCGGAGTCTTCCTTCGAGATGCCTTCCTTGACCGCCTTGGGCGCGCCATCCACCATGTCCTTGGCCTCCTTCAGGCCCAGGCCGGTCGCCGCGCGGACGACCTTGATGACGTTGATCTTGTTGGCGCCGCCATCCTTGAGGATGACGTCGAACATGGTCGGGGCGTCTTCGGCCTCGGCTGCTGGCGCGCCGCCACCGGGGCCGGCCATCATGACCGCGCCGCCGCCGGCCGGCTCAATGCCGTAGGCGCTCTTGAGGTAGTCGGCCAGGGACTGGGCATCCTTGACGGTGAGGTTGACGATCTTGTCGCCGATGTCCTTCACCGCCGCGCTGAATTCCATGGTTGCTGCGTCTGACATGGGTGCTGCTCCTGCATTCGTGGGAACGATACGCGTTTCTATTCTCGCGTCGTCCCGGGTTTCATCGCTCCGAAAGCCGAGACCCCACTGGTCTCGTTTAACCCGATCGCACATGCGATCTGCCAAAGGGGCTGCCGGTGCTCTGTCTGTTTCTTTTCTACTGGTCACTGGCCACTAACCACTGGCCACTGACCACTATTCCTATGCCACTTTCGTAATCGTCTCGCCCTTCTCCAACTTGTCGATAATCGCCTTGATGCAACCGGCCACCTTGCCGCCGGTGTTGAGGCAGCCCGCGATGCGGCGGCCCGGCGAGGTGAAGATCATGACCACTTCGCCCTGGATCTCGGCCTTGCTGCGCCGCTTGGAGATGTCCTCGATCGTCGAGGCCGAGGTCTCGCCATCGAGCACGCCGACGCGCAGCTCGAGCTTGGGGTAGTCCTTGGCGATCTTGATCAGTTCCTTGGCGATGTCGACGGTCGCGCCGCCCGTGACCAATGCACAGGGGCCGGTGAGGGCCGGGGCCAGGGGGGCCAGCGGCGTGCCTTTGAAGACACGGGTCGCGATCGAATTCTTGATGACATGGATCTCAGCGCCGGCCTTGCGCAGCTTGGCGCGGAAGGTGTTGGCTTCGATGCCTGAAAGGCCGTGCACGTTGACCAGCATGGCCGCGTCGAGCGAGCTGTAGCGCTTGGTCAATTCGCCGGCGACGAGTTCCTTCAGTTTCTTACTCATGGTGCTCTCCTGCCACTTGCTGGGCGACTTCGAGGGCAATGCCCGGCGACATGGTTCCGCTGACGCAGACTTTCTTGAAATAGGCGCCCTTGCTGGTGGGCGGCTTGAGCTTGCGAATGTGGGTGATGAAGGCGTCGATGTTGGCCTTCAGATCGCCGTCGGAAAAGCTGGCCTTGCCGACGATGGCATGCACGTTTCCGCCGGCATCATTGCGGAATTCGATCTTGCCGGCGGCAAACTCCTTGACGGCCGCGGCGATGTCGGCGGTCACGGTGCCGTTTTTGGGGCTGGGCATCTTGCCCTGCGGGCCGAGCACGCGGCCGAGCTTGCCGACCTTACCCATGGTGCGCGGGTGAGCGATGGCCACGTCGAAGTCGCTCCATCCGGCGTTGACCTTTTCGACGAGTTCATCGACGCCGACTTCGATCGCACCGGCGGCCTTGGCGGCGTCGCCATCCGCGCCATCGACGAAGGCGATGACCTTCTTGGTCTTGCCGATGCCCTTGGGCAGGCTGACCGAGCCGCGAATCATCTGTTCGGCGATCTTTGGATCAATGCCCAGGTGCAGCACGATGTTGATGGTCTGGTCGAACTTGGTGCCCTTGGTGACGGTCTTGAGCAGCTTGACCGCCTCGTCGAGCGGATAGTTCTTCTTGATATCCACCTTGCCGAGGTTGGCCTTGTGTCGCTTGGAGAGTCCGCGCATGGGCTTGCCGCGCTGCTTGCGCTTGCCGTGAGCATCGCCTTCTGCGGCGGTGCGCTCCTTCTTGGCCTTTTTCGGCTTGTCGCCGGGGGCCTTCTTCGGCGCGGCGGATTGATCGCCGGCAGGAGGGCCGCCCGCGGCTTGCGTGGCCGCATCGGCTGGCGCGGCATTTTCAGGCGCAGCAGGATCGTTCTTCTTTTTAGACATTATTAATAATCCTTCGACCCGCAGGTCTGCCACGGATTCAAGTCGGCTCGTGGTCGGGCCGGGCAAGGCGACCTTGCACAGTTCGCAGTGGGAATTTCAGCGAGAAGTTCCTACGACGAAGAGGGGGAAATGTAGCCGAGGACGGGCCCTGCGCCAAGGGGGTGGGAGTCGGACGCGGAAGTCGGAAGTCGGAAGTCGGAACGCGGAACAATTGAATCCACCCTTGTTAGGTCTGATAATCCTCCAGCGCCAGCCGCTCCAAGTGTGTAAGTGCCAAGGGGTTAAGTTCGCCCTCGGAGACCTCGATCCACTGAGTCTGCGGGAACTTGCGATACCAGGTGCGCTGGTGCTTGGCGAATTGCCGGGTGTGAATCTTGATCTCCTCGACAGCCTCGGAAAGTGGCAACTCGCCTGCGAGAAAGCGCAGGATCTCGGCATAACCCAGGGCCTGCCGGGCCTGCTGGGAAAGTTCGAAGTCTCGCTTCAATCGCTCTACCTCAGCCACCAGCCCATCGTCGAGCATCTGCCGGACACGGTCGTTGATCCGCCGCGAGGCATCGTCTTTGTGTCGCGCGATGCCGACAATCGTGGCGGGATAACGCAGCTTCCCCTCGGTCCATTGCACCTGCTGCTGCGAGAGCGGGCGACCGGTCAGGCGGAAGACCTCCAGCGCCCGTTCAATGCGTTTGTAGTCATTGAGATGGATGCGATCGGCAGCAGTCGGATCGACGGTGCGCAGCTCGGCATGCAATGTGGCGATGCCTTCGCGATCGGCGCGGGCGCGGAGTTCGTCACGAAAGACGGCGTCGGCCGAGGGGCCATCGAAGAGTCCGTACATCAGGCCCATGAGGTAAAGCGGGGTTCCCCCGACGATGAGGGCGCGGTGGCCTCGGGCGAGGATGTCGGCGATGGCGGCGTCGGCCAGTTCGACAAAGCGGGCAACGCTCATGGCTTCGGAGGGATCGACGATGTCGATCATGTGATGCGGTACGACGGCGAGATCGGCGGGCGTGGGCTTGGCGGTGCCGATGTCCATGTGGCGATAGACCTGCATGGAATCGACCGAGACGATTTCGGCGTTGATTTTTGGGGCGAGGGCCATCGCCGCGGAGCTTTTGCCCGAAGCCGTGGTGCCCAATAGCAGGATGATGTCGGACATGGGTGAATGGGCTACATGAACGCTGGGTAAGAAAACGCGTGATTCCGGCCGGCAACCCGGATATCCTAAGGCATCGATGGGAGGTCATTGCCATGCCGTCGAATCGTGCCGATTTCACAAGCAAACTTGAACGACGCCAGTTTCTAAAGGCCGCCGCGGCGACAGGTGCGGTGGCGCTGTCGACCACAGTCCGAGCGGGCGATGAGCCGCCGGCTGCGCCGGAAGCGAAGGCGAATGCGATGCCGCTGCGCAAGCTGGGCAAAACCGGCCTGCACGTGCCGATACTGGAAGTCGGCGGGACCTATCGCTTCAACCCGCGTTATGTGCAGACGGCGCTCGACCTGGGCTGCAATTTCTTCGACACGGCCGCGAGCTATGTCAATGGCAAGAGCGAGGAAACGCTGGGTGATTCGATTTCCAGGCTCCAGGTTCGCAAGAAAGTCACCGTGGTCACCAAGGGCCATCCATCGAAGCCGGAGAAGCTGGCCTCGAGCATCAACGAGTCGCTCGGCCGCCTGAAGTTCGACATGGTGGACATCTACTACATTCACAATTTGTCAGATGTCGATGTGTTGAAGAGCAAGGAGTGGAAAGCCGCGGCCGAGCGGATGAAGAAGGAAGGCAAGATCCGATTCTTCGGATTCAGCGTGCACAATGGCAATTGCGTTGAGCTGTTGCACGAGGCCGCGAAGGCCGGCTGGATCGACGTGATCATGCTCAAGTACAACTTCCGCAGCTATGGCGACGCCGAGTTGAACAAGGCAATCGACGCGGCCCACAAGGCGGACATCGGCTTGATCGCCATGAAGACGCAGGGTTCCGCAGCGAGTTTTGCCCCGCGGGTCGATCCATTCAAGGAGGCGGGGTATTCGAAGCACCAGGCCGTGCTGAAGGCGGTGTGGAAGGACACGCGGATTGCCTCGGCGATCAGCGCGATGCCCTCGATCGCCGTGCTCAAGGAGAACGCGCTGGCCGCGACCAAGGAATTGACCGCCCGTGAGCAGGAGTTGCTCGATGAGTACGCGGCTCTCACCGCCCCGAATTACTGCCACAGCGGGTGCGGCGGCTGCCACCGTGAATGCGAATCCGCCGCCGGTCGGCCGCTGGCCATTGCCGACACCCTTCGATATTTGATGTATCACGACGCTTATGGCCGTCGGGCCGACGCCCGTGAGAAGTTTGGGCGGTTGGCGCCGTCATCGCTCGACTGGAATGCCGACGATCTGGCTCGGATTGAACACTCCTGTCCAGCGGGTGTCGCCGTGACCTCGTTGATATCGCGCGCGGATGAGGTGCTCGGTGGCGGCCACAGCGCGTGATAATATCATATTTGACAGAGCCTTATAGGTTTGTCGGTCGAAAATTGCCGGGCCAAGCCGATCCAGCAAGTCGTCGCCCAGACATCGATTTTTCGCGTGTTTATTGGCTCCAGGGTCGCGAATGCGGTATAGTTCGGACTTGATGAAACCAAGTCCCATCCGGCAGCGTAAACAGAGCTGGAACCCTTGAAACCTTGGCGGGAATTCCGCGTCCAAGACAGGGTCCGGGTTGGGTGGTTCGAAGAAACGGGTGCGGCGGCGTTCGCCGAAGGCCCCAATATTTTACGTGGCGAGTCAGTCAAGTATCACGAGGAGCTTTTCATGAAGCGAGTTGCAATGTCGATCGTGGCGTTGGCCTGCATGTGTAGTTTCGTGGCGAACGTCAATGCCGGCGGCGAGTGCTGCAAGTCCAAGGCTGCGGGCACGACTGTCGCGGCGAAGGACGCCAGCGGATGCTGCAAGAGCAGCTGCGATGAGTTTCCGTCCATGAAGATGATGGTCGGCGACAAGTCGATCGCCTGCCCGATGGAGGCCGACAAGGTCGCGAAAGAGACCAAAGCCAAGGTCATTTATGTGGTCGACGGCGAGAAGTATGAGTGCAAAGAGAAGGCCGCCGAAGCCCTGGCCGATGCCGCCGAAGTCTATGCCGATCACTTCGTCACCGTTGCCTGCGTGGTGAACGGCAACCCGATCTATTGTGACAGCATGAGCAAGGGCGGTTGCTCGGAGAAGGCCGGCGCGACCAAGGTTGCCGCCAAGGCCGAAGGTTGCTGCAAGAGCGGCGACAAGGCCAAGACCGGCACCAGCGAGGCGACCAAGGTTGCCGCGAAGGAAGAGGGCAAGGGCGAGTGCTCAGCCAAGACCGGCGAGACCACCAAGGTCGCCGCCAAGGGCGAGAAGAGCGAAGACGGCTGCTGCATGAGCAAGGCCGGCGCCACCGTGAAGTACATGGTCCTCGGCAAGACCTTCGACAAGATGGCCGATGCCGAGAAGGCCCGCGACGAAGTCATGGCCGCGGTCAAGAAGGTCAGCTTCAAGGCGATGGTCGACGGCAAGGAAGTGGCCTGCGATGAAGTGTGCCCGAACGCTGAGAAGGCCGGCAAGGTCACCTATATGGTCAATGGCGAGAAGGTCGAGTGCAAGACCAAGGCCCGCATCATGACCGCCAAGGCCAAGTACGAGGCCGCCAAGGGCGCGATGGACAAGAAGATGGCCAAGGCCTGATTCGATTCCGTCTAGTTTGATGTAAGCGTAATGAGGGCCTGCTCGACCTGAGCAGGTCCTCTTTTTTTTTTTTGCGAAATTGCTGCATCTGATTATTTGGTAGAACTGCAATGGGCTCTCATCCCGCACGGCCGCCTTACCACGTAACTGTGCAACCTGTTGAGGAGGTCTCACTCCTTGGAACCGTGGAGCGTTCATGTTTGGAGGATATATTCTTCAGTCATAGATTGACTCCGATAATGATTGGCGACGGCGTGGGCCTGATGGTCAGCGCGGCGTCAGCCCGATTCATGGGCAAGCCATTTCGTGAATTGTCATTTTCGGTGCTTGTGAGAGACGAAGCGGGAATTGCGACCGGCGACGGTGTGTTCATGCTGCATGCATTCAATTCGTCGCGCCTCTTCGCCTGGGTGGAGCGGACGTTCTTTCGGACGCCGTACTATTCTGGCGACCTGGCGGTGTCTGCCCGCGGCACTCCATCCGTGCGATTGAAGCGCGACGAGCGGGTACTGTTGGATGCGAGACCGGGGTTGTCGAATCGGATGCCAATTCGAAGCCAGGACGACGGATGGGAGGGTCCGATTCACCTCTGGAAGCGAGCCGGAGGCGATTCGAGACGGTTGTTCTTTGCCCGGCTTTGGGGGCACACGCGCGTTTATATATTCGATCCAGAAGTGGACATCTTTGATATGAGCGGCGGCATTGATGAACTGCCATTTCGATGGATGCGCGACGGCAGATTCCAACCTCGTGAGTGGCACATTCGAGAGGCCGCGGTGCATTCGAGGTCGAAGACCATACTTCGCGATGGCGGGGAGTAGCCAAGCCGATTGTGTTGAAGTGGCTATCGCGGCGTTGGCGCCGCGGCATCCGGCGCACTTGCGGCAAACAACTTGTCAAGGGCTGCCGCATCGGCGAGGTCGTAGGCCCTGGCGATTTGTTGAGGCGTAGGGCGATCCGGCAGAGAGAGCAGCGGCGCCAATCCACGCTTGCCGCGAAGCCGGGTGACGAGGTGAGCGGACTCCGCGTAAAAGGCGGCGTCCGAAGGATGCGTGTCATTCAGTTGCAGCAGGGCGACGGCGGTGCGATGTTGGCGAAGCCCGCGGTGAATGCGGGCGAACTGCACCTGCCGTGCGCGTGGCTCGGCTGCGAGGGCCAGCCCCTCGGCCAGCGCGCCCGGCATGACTCGGTACTTTGTCACCGCGCCGACAAAGAGGTGTGTCAATT
>CAYXEY010000033.1:4756-5379 GCA_964464105.1 uncultured Planctomycetaceae bacterium | reverse complement strand
TGGGCCAGCGTTGAAGAAACCAGCATGGGGTCCGATTGCGTGACGTGCAGGGCGTGGGATTCCAGCTTGCCACCACGCAGGCGGATGTCGGTGGAGCCGAGCACGTCGTCATTCGCCGGCTTGAGCGCTCGAACATATTGCTGCTTGTCTTGATAAAGCCACACATCGCAGGCCAGGGTCCAGGGAATCTGTCCACGCGGCTGTTCGAACATCTCGGCCACGCGGTCGAGATGAAAGGCCAGTGCGTCGGCTATGGCGCGGGCGGCGCGTTCGTTTCGATGGTGGATCCGGAAGCCGGGCACTTCGAGTACGCGCCAATCGTCGACTGATCGCTTCTTCCACATGCCTGCGCGGCGCTGCGACAGATCGGGGTCATACATGCGACGTAATTGCACGATCGCGGCGCGGCGCGCATCAGCAACTGAAAGCCCCTCTCCAGTGATCGCGCCTTCACCGGCGGCGACGGCGGCGTACTCCCGCGCGGCCATGGCGGCATTTCCGGAATCCTCGGCAGCGAGGCCGCGAACCATGCCGCGCAACTCGGCATCGCCGGCGGAAGCCCGTGGCGCCGCTGCGACGCGCTGCAACACAACCTGCCAGAATTGCGGGCTGAAGCTGGCCTT
>CAYXEY010000033.1:0-4746 GCA_964464105.1 uncultured Planctomycetaceae bacterium | reverse complement strand
TGAACAGCTTGGTCCGCTCCTCCATACGGAGGAGCGCGAAGACCATCGATTGCAACCATCGGGTTGCAAGGCTGGCGCTCGCCGGCTTTCCATCGCCTAGGCGAAGCTGCATGGCGGTGTCGTAGGCGTAAAAGGCGTCGCGGAAATTCTTGGTGAAATAATGATCGTCGCCAACGCCCACGGCCGCTCGAAAATAGTCGTCCGTCAATTCTTTGCGCCGCTCGGGCGACAGCGCGACGGCCTCGCCCAGGGTTTGAAAGGCGGGTTCATACCACTCCATTGCGAGCCAGCGTTTGGCATCCTGCAATCGTGCCGGCAGGGCGCTGCGGGCGTTGGCGACCGACTTGGACATGGCCAATGCCGCGGAATCCTGCGGCGAGAGTCGCAGGATGACCGAGATCGCCTTGTCAGCGGCGACGTAGTCCTTGTTGCGAAGCGACTGCCGGGCGATCGAACTGAGCAGGTGGAGGCATTCCGCCTGAACCGCCGGATCCTTGCTGCCGGAGGCGGCGTCGAGCGCCATCTCAACCGCGCGGTCGATTTTTCCCAGTTCCAATTCACGGAGCAGCGCCTCGCGCAATCGCTGCGCGGCCGGCGATGTTGCGGCCTGCGGCGTGCCGTGGTTGTGGCCGTCGTCGTCCGCTCGTGTGATACCGATGGCCAGCAGACACGACAGCCCGGCGATGATGCAACGATTGCGCACGGACAACCCCTTCGTCCAGTCGACCGGGCTGGGAGGCAGCCCGGCATTCAACGCCTCAAAGCGGCAACTTGTTATACTTTAATCTGAAACGCACGGCCGATTCCAACATAAGCCGAGCGACCGGGGTCCGCACATGCCGTTGATGATTCTTCGCTTTCTGTTTCTCCTCACGGTGCTGGCTGTTGGCATGAGTTATGTGGAAGCCGAGAGCAGGCTCCAGGATTACGGCCCCTATCTCATCGTCTGCTCGCTGGCCCTCGGTCTGGCTGCCGTGACCGTCGACATCACCATGCCGCGGAAGAGCCTTCAGGCCATTTCCGGCGTATTCTTCGGGCTTCTCGCCGGTCTGGTGATCAGTTACGGATTGACGCTCGTTTTGGGCCTCCTGGCCTCGGCGTTTCTGCCGCAATCCATGCTCAAGGAACCGGTCACCAAGGACACCGTCCAGGTGGTTCGGGGGCCGGATGGCACTCTGGTTTACGACAAAAACGGAAACCCCCTTACGGAGCACGTAAAGGTTGAAATCGACAATCGCGACACGCCGGCCGTGGCCATTACCAAGGTACTGCTCGGTCTGTTGTGCTGCTACCTGTGCGTGAGCTTCATCCTGCAGACCAAGGACGATGTGCGGTTTGTCATTCCCTATGTGGAGTTCGCCAAGCAACTCAAAGGACAGCGTCCGGTCCTATTGGACACGTCAGTCATCATTGACGGACGCATCGTCGATATCTGCGAGACCGGGGTGATCGATCAGCAGCTCATCGTGCCGCGCTTCGTGCTGAATGAGCTGCAGACCGTGGCGGACTCCGCGGACAAGCTGAAACGGAATCGCGGCCGCCGCGGGTTGGATATCTTGAGCAAGTTGCAATCGATGCCCAAGGTGAATCTGCAGATTGTCGAGGGGCGCCTGCCCAAGGGGGAGGTGGCCGAGGGCGTCGATCTGAAGCTGGTGGCGCTGGCGCAGTCGATGAATGGACGTGTGGCGACCAATGACTACAACTTAAACAAGCTGGCCAAGGTCCGCGGCATCGAGGTCATCAACATCAATGATCTGGCTAACGCCCTCAAGCCGGTGGTGCTGCCGGGCGAGGGCATGCTGGTCAAGATCATCAAGCCCGGCGAGGAACCGGGGCAGGGGATTGGCTATCTTGACGACGGCACGATGGTCGTGGTCGAGCATGGCCGTTCGCGCATGGGCGACAAGGTGAATGTGGCCGTGACCAGTGTGCTGCAGACCTCGGCGGGGCGAATGATCTTCGGGCGCATGGAGGGGACTGCGCCGCAGAATGGACCGCAACGAGGGAATACGTAGCAGTCAAGAGAATGTAGAATGACGAAAGCAGAATATAGAAATAAGTAAAATAATTTTGGGTGCCATGCCGACGGCCTTTGCGTCGGCATGTGCCGTGCCTCAGGGGGTACTACGCGGGACGACTATGGCGGACTTCACAAAACATCAGAAAAAGATCATCAACAACTACTACGACCAGCGTGACAACATCATGGCCACCAAGTTGTCGGAGCTGGTGAGCGAGCTTTATCTGGCCGAGAGCGACAAGAAGAAAGATCAGCTCTGGAAGCGGGCCGAGCTGGCCATGCGCAATCTGAAGTGGAAAGAGCCGATCATCGCCCACCAGATGGCTCAGCGCCGGCCCGACCTGCTGGCCGATCAAATCAAGGAGTGGATGGCGGGGCAGCCCAAGTAATCAGAACCCCGGACGCAAGTCCGGGGCCGAATGCACGAAGTCGCCAAGCGCGGCACAAGGCTCTACAACTTTGGCGGTTGCCCCAATGCTTGCCCTCACTTCCGAGAGGGGTTTTGTGCGGATTCGATCGGTTCGAGGAAGAGCTGCAACTGGGCATGGCCGCTGATCTCGAAGTACTCTACTCGAAAATCGTGGGGTTCATTGCCGGTAGTTTCGACCGTTCCGCTGTCTTCCGTGGGCACGTGCCACGTCCAGTTGTCGATCACTCGCTGGTTATCGAAATAGACGCGGACGCCGTCGTCACTGATGGTGCGGAGCTTCCACTTGCCGGCCGGCAGTGTGAGCCGCGCGTCGGCGATGAGGGCAAAGTGCTCCTTGACGTTTGCAGTTGGACCACCGCCGCCAAATGGGAGATCGAGGTTGTCGCGCGTCTCTGTCTTGATCGGCGGGGCGGCGATGATCTTCTTCCAGTTGTCGTCGCCTTCCAGCAGGTCCAGTGACGGGTCCCATTTGAAGTAGCGCACATTCCAGTTCGCGATGGTGACGGTGCAGCTCAGGCGCTGGGTGGTTTTGCCGATTTTCACATCCAGTTCGAGAGGGTAGGCGCCCGGCGGTGGGGCGTCGTCATCGGTGCGCGGCGTGATCGTGAGCAGCCCCGGCGCATCACCGGTCTTGGGCGATACCTCGAAATCTGGATCAATCCCAGAAAGTACCTTGAACTTTGTGGTCAACGGACCTAGGACATTGATCGTAACGGGCGGCGAGCCGACGAAATGGGCGGGATACAGCCGTGGCTCAACGAAGTCGTAGGGTCCCCATTCGTCGATGAAAATGGTGTCGCGGCCGGGTGTGGGAAACTCCCCGCGCGGCAATGAAGACTCTGCGATCTTCGATGATGCAGGCAGGGCAGGCACTGGAACTTTCTGTTCGGCCGTGAGCGGCCCTTTGCGACAAACAAAATCGCCATCAGCGCAAATGACTTTGCCCATCTCAAGCGAGACTTTTCCTTTTGTCTCAATCTTTGGATCGCCGTTATCGTGAATGAGGCGACATGTCAGCACCTCGCCGCTGTCATTGTCCACCAGCCCGCCGACAATTGTATTAGAACCAATATCCTTGATGTTCGCGTTTTCCTTGAGGCGCAGCACTACCTTGCTCTCCTCAAGCCTGTTGCTGGCTAGCGTGACATCTGTGGAATGCGAAAGCAGGATGGCTTCCTCGCATTTGCTGAAATAATTGGAGAGGATTATTTCTTTGTTTGATAAATGCCCCTGATGGGCTGCGTAGGCGGACTTCATCAGATCTGCATCATCGTCCCACCAGAGCCAGATGCCGCGCTTGCATTCGATGAAGTCATTCCACTCCATTTTGTTCTCGCGGCCATGTTCCAAGGCGATGCCGACGTTGCAATGAGCGATATGATTTTGGGCGATGATCGACTTTGTGGAATATCCCGCCCAGATGCCATGATCGCAGTGGGCCAGCCTGTTGCCGACGAAGACGTTGCTGTCGGAAAAAGTCGCCTCAATGCCATTCGTGACTGCATACGAAAAATCATTCTTGTAGAGGACGTTTCGATTGCACCCGCCCGTGCCCGTGACCTTGAGCGTCTCGTCGCCGGCGTAGAGGAAGAAGCCGTCGCCGCCGTGGGTGGCGCTGTTGTGGGCGAAGAGGTTGTCGCTGCACTGCTCGAAGACCAGGATTCCGGCGGAGTCCTGCCCGCGATAGTAAACGCCGTGCGAGTATCCGCGCACGCAGTAATCGAAACGGTTGCCCAGCACGCGGCAGAAGTTCGCCCGATGCATGGCTAGCCCCCATCCGGACATGAAGGACATGTCGTTACCGGTCAGCTCGACGCGGTTGGATCGAGAAAAGCAGATGCCGTTCTGTCCATTGCGGGCGCGGCAATTGGTGATTTTCGCATCGTCGCAGCGGACGAGATAAATGCCAGCGCCGTAGCGGAGCCACTCGCCGTTGTCATTCTTGTGCGGCCAGAGCCAGTCGTCGTAGTGCTCGCGCTGCGGCGTACTTTTCAAGTGCATGCGATAGTTGTTGGAGACGTCGCAGTTTTCGAGCCGCAGGCCTGGGGCGTCTTCGGCGTAGATGGCAACTTTGAAGCCGCGGATTTTCACGTTCTTCAGCGTGACGTTCTTCGCCTTGCGAATCACAATCGCCCGGCCAACAAATTGATCGGCGGGCGTGCCGTCGCTTGCACCGGTGATCGTGCTGCCGCAGAAATCGAAAGTCGTGTTGTCGGTGTCGATCAGATAGGCGCCGGCGTCTGACGCCTGTTCAATCTTGATGGCCGTCGGCGAACTGATGCGTAACGATTTAATT
>CAYXEY010000032.1:0-19911 GCA_964464105.1 uncultured Planctomycetaceae bacterium | reverse complement strand
ACATTGCGGCCGATCCTGGCCCGATCGAAATCACCCTTGTGCGCGTCGAGTATGACAATGTGCTGCAGCGCGTGAATGGCGAAGCCGTTTGGAAATCGACCGAGCGGTTGATTCCGATTGCCACGCGAAAGATCGATGGTGATCGCGAGGCCGACGCGCCGGGCGTGTTTGAGATCGAATGTCCCGCAGCCGGTTACTACCGGCTGACTGCGGTTGATTCAGTTTCCAAGTCCACCACGCGACTTGCCTTCCACGCATCCGATGATGGCGACGGCGACGATGCGCCGGTGGCGATGAATCGTCCCGAGCATGTCGACATCGTGCTAGACGCCCCGCGTTACAAGCCGGGCGCAACTGCAGGGGCGCTGATCCGCTCGCCCTTCGCCGGCACGGCGCTGATCACGCTGGAGTCCGATCGCGTGTTGCATACCCAAATCATTGAAATCGGCGCGGGCGCGCAACGCGTCGAGCTGACCCTGCCGGAGAGCTTGCGCGGCGGAGCATTTGTTTCCGCAGCGGTCGTGCGAGCGGTCGATCCCACGGAGTCCTCATGGCTGCCGCATCGCGCCATGGGTATCGCGCGGATTACCACGGATCACGCCGATCGATCATTAGCCGTGAAGTTGGCGACGCCGCCCACCTGCTCGCCTGGCGCATCCATCGAAGCTCGCATTGAGACGCCCGTCGTCGAAAGCGGCGCTCCGGGCATGGTGCACCTCTGGGCCGTGGACGAGGGCATCGTGCTCACCACGAACTACCGCGTGCCCGATCCGCTCGGCTACTTCTTCGCCGCACGGGCGTTGACCATCGAATCGTCGGATATCTTCGCCGATCTCCTGCCCGACATGGCGCGGCCGTCCGGCATGGACCGAATCGGGGCGGACGAGGGCGAAGACCTCGATTCCATGCGAAGCAACCCGGTCGCGGGCCGGCATCGCGCCTCGGCCATCGTTTGGCGAGCCGCCGAGCCGATCGGTCTCGACGGCGCCCTCAACGTAAAGATCGACGTGCCGGAAATGACCGGCGCACTGCGGCTGATGGCCGTCGTGGCTCGCGACGATTCCTACGGCACGGCGACATCGATCGCCACCGTCGCCGCCCCGCTGCTGTGCGAAGCTGCCTGGCCGCGCGCCGTCGCCCCCGGCGATCAATTCCAGACGCCGGTCAAATTGTTCAACGCCACCGATGAGGCGCTGTCCGCCGAACTGTCCATCGACGTCAGCGGTCCGATCGAGATCGATTCGACCGCGGTGTCCGGCAAGTCGGAGGTTCCGCCAAATGGGTCGACGACCGTTTGGATTGCCTCGAAGGCGACCGGCATGGGGCCGGTTCACGTGAAGATCACGGCTACAGCCGAGTCTGCTGAATCAGGCACATTGACTGCCGATGCGGAGGCTGATTTCACTTGCCGCCCCGCCGCGCCGCTGCACACGGAATCAACCTTCGTCACCATCAAGGCCGGGGAGAAGCTCGATGTTGCCGCCGCCGCGGGTCTGCTGCCGGCCGGCATGCGGCGCACGGTGACGATCAGCGCCAACCCGACGGTCGACCTCCGCCCCGCGCTTGAGCAGGTCATCGACTATCCCCACGGTTGCGTGGAGCAGACCACCAGTGGCCTCCTGGTCATGTTGTATGCCGCCGATCTGCTGGCGATTGATGCGCCGACGACCGATCGCTCCGCCGCGATCGCCAAGATGATGGACGCCGGCATCGCCCGGCTCTGGTCGATGCAAACCCGCGACGGCGGCCTCGGCTACTGGCCCGGCGCGTTGCAGTCGGACGCCTGGGGCACGGCCTACGCGGCGCAATTCCTCGCCTCGGCCTCGCGCGCCGGCTATCACGTCGAACGCGGTTTCAAAGACGAATTGTCGCGCTACCTCGATCGCCAGCTTACGACGTCGAGCGATCACGATTTGACAGACAACATGCGTGCCAGCATCTGTCACGCGCTGTCCGCGTTCGGTCATCCCGCGACAAGCTGGATGGAGCGGCTCACGCAGGCGCCCGATAAGCTGGACATGGCCGGACGGGCCTCGCTCGCCGCTGCATGGATCGCCGTGGGTCGCAAGGACAAGGCTGCCGCGGTGCTGAAGGATGCCGAACTGGGGCAATCGATCGCGACGTCGACCTCAGGCCGATTCGTTTCGCAGGCGCAATCCGAGGCGGCGTTGCTCTCGGTACTCGTCGATCTCGATTCGCGGCATGCGTGGATCGCTCCGCTCGTGCAGCGGCTCAACGGCCGGCGCGATCAGGGGCGCTGGGGCACGACACTTGAAAACGCGGCGGCCATCTCGGCACTGTGCAAGTATCAACTCATTGTCACCGAACCCGGCGAGTTCGAAGGCACGCTCGCCTGCGGCGGCGACAACTACACCTTTTCCTCGAAAGGCGTTTCTCAGTTCATCCTGGCAGATCCGACGCAACCAGCGCGGTTTGAGACGACCGGACGCGGCGACGTGCATGTCTGCGTGACGACAACGGGGCGACTGCTCGATGAAAGCGTCAAGCCCTACGACCGCCAGATGTCGGTCGCCCGCGAATGGCTCGATCGCGATGGCAAACCGCTCGACCTGGCGTCGCTCAAGGTCGGCGACTTGATCCATGTCCGCGTATCGGTCTCGGCGAACACCGGCGACTCGTCGGTGGACAACGTCGCCATTGTCGACGTCCTGCCAGGCGGAACGGAAGTGGAGAATCCGCGATTGGCCACCTCAGCAGTTGCGGCGGCCGATCCAGAGTCCGGCCCCGATCGGGTCGAATTTCTCGATGACCGTGTGGTGCTGTTCACCTCCGCCGGCCGCGAAAAGCGTCAATTTGACTATTACCTGCGGGCCACGACGGTCGGTGATTTTACCGCCCCGCCCATCGAGGCGTCGTGCATGTATGACCCCGGCTTCGCATCGCTCTCAGGCGGCGGCCGCGTGGAAATCGGAAAATGACCGAATCCGCTGTTGAAGTCTGGATGCGCATTCGCAGGGTCGCGCGCTCGCGGCGCGTTCGACGAGGCTGGCGGTACGTCTGCGTGTTTGGTGGCGCAAGCGTTCTGATGTTCATCGTCGGCTGGTTCGCCCTGCCTTGCCCCATCGAGTCGCTCCGCGATCCGCCATCCAGTGCCGCGGTGTTCGACTCGTCGGGAAAGCTCATTACGCAGTCGGTTTCACGCGACGATCAATGGCGATTCCCGATCAGGCTGGCCGATGTGTCGCCCTGGCTGGTGCAGGCCACTATCGCCATTGAGGACGAGCGCTTCGCATCCCACGCCGGCGTCGATCCCATCGCCGTGGGCCGCGCAATGCTTCAAAACCTCTCCTCATTGACCATCCGCTCCGGGGCCAGCCCACTCACCATGCAGCTTGCCCGCATGGCGGAGCCGCGTCCGCGCACCTGGTTGGCCAAGGCGGTGCAGGCCATGCACGCGCTGCAGCTCGATCGCCGACTCGACAAGGATGCGCAGCTCGCGTGTTACTTCAACCTCGCCCCCTATGGCGGCAACATCAGCGGCGCCGAGGCCGCGGCGCGGATTTACTTCAACCGTTCCGCACGCGATCTCACCCTCGGCCAGGCCGCCCTGCTTGCGGGTTTGCCGCAGTCGCCCTCGCGCTACCGACCTGATCGGCACTTCGATCGAGCCATCGCGCGGCGCTCAGTCGTGCTCCGCCGGATGCTGGAGCTGGGCATGATTTCGCAGGAGCAGTTCGACGACGCAGACAAGCACTTTCCAACAATTGCGAAGCCCGATCGATCCAACATCGCGCCGCACTTCGCCGATCTGGCCCGCTCCCGCCGCCCGCGCGGCGGTCAAACTTTGCTCAAGCACGACATCCAGATCGACGTCAATCGACTTGCGACGGAGCATTGCCGTCACTTGCCTGCGGGTACCGATGCAGCCGTCGTGGTCATCGACATTGCCCGCGCTGATGTCATCGCACTCGTCGGCAGCACGAATCCGGGCGATGCCCTGATTGGAAGCGTGAACGGCGCGATCGCCCGGCGCAGCCCCGGCTCGGCGCTCAAGCCGTTCATTTACGCTGCCGCCATGGACGGCGGCCTGCTCGATGCCAATACGCTTGTCTATGACATTCCCATCGATCGCGACGGCTGGACGCCGGACAACTTCGATCGTATCACGCTGGGCTCGATGCCGGCGGCGCAGGCCCTGCGGCGCTCGCGCAACGTGCCCGCCATTCTCATCACCGAGGCGGTCGGCCCGGCACGATGCGCGGGATTGATGGAATCGCTGGGCATCCGCATTGAGTCACGGCGAATTGAAGCTGCAGGACTCGCCCTGGCGACCGGCGCGGTTGAAGTCTCACTGCTGGATATGACCGGAGCTTATGCGGCGATTGGCCGCGGTGGCGATCGCATGACGCCACGGATCTTCTTCGACGATCCCGTCGAGCGCTCGCCTGGGCTGTCTCAGCGAGCGTGCGAGACGCTTGATTCGATGCTCTCGACATCGACGCGACGTCCGGCTGTTGAGTCTGCCAATGCATCCGGCGAGGGGCCGTGGTTCATGTGGAAGACCGGTACCAGTTCGGGCCGACGCGACGCCTGGGCGGTCGGCCATAACCGAAATTTCGCGATCGGCGTATGGGTTGGTCGCCTGCAAGGAGGCGGACATGTTGCGCAGGTCGGGGCCAAGGCTGCTGAGCCGCTCCTGGCGCAGCTCTTCGCCCTGCCATCCCTGCGCAGCGACGATCCCCCGCCGCCGATGACGCCCTGGCATGCGCCGCATCCGCTGTCACCACCGGTTGAACTGGCCGGGCCGATGAAAATTCTATCGCCCGCTGATGGAGCGACTTTCATCGCGGAAGGCAATCTCGCGCTGCCGGTGCGAACCAATCGGCCGCACACCACGGCAACCTGGTTTCTCGATGGTAGATTGATCTCATTGACGGGCGAAGCCCCCAAGGTCGACGCAACACCCGGCCGCCATGAACTTCGCTGTCTCGACGATCGCGGAATGATGACGCGTGTATCGTTTGTCGTTGAGCATGCCGCCATGCAGGGCCGTGCGATCGCCGCTCGCTAGGATCGAGTCAACTTTGTTGCGCGTTTCGCCAATGCGGCCTCGGCGGCTTGAAGGTCTGTTTCGCTGTCCACATCGAGCGAACGATCCAGCGGCATGAGATATCCGAGTGCACCAGATGGGGTGAAGGTTTGATCACGGCGAAGGGACTCGACGCGGTTCACATAGATCGCGCCAGTGAGCACAAATGCAGAAGGCCTGTCCTGTCGCCGGGCATATCCTTCCGCTGGTTGAAGGATCGGCGTCAGCGACGCGCTGTCATCCATGCTGAAAAGCAAATGCGGCTTCACCGGCGATACCGTGATGCCGACAACTGCATCGGCATCGCGCGACAGGGCTAAATCGACTGCCCCATCGATATCTTCGCCAATGCGCAATGGCGAGGTCGGCTGAAGCAGGCAGACATAGTCGTATATCTCGCCGCGATTGGTTTTGAGCCAGTCCAGTGCGTGGCACACCACGTCAAAATGCGGTGATGCATCGCCGGCCAGCTCCGCCGGACGAAGAAACGGAGCCTCGACCCCTGTCGCTCGGGCCACAAGCGCAATCTCCGGATCATCCGTGGACAAGATCGCGCGTGTCAGGCGGCGGCTGGCAATTGCCGCGTCCAGGGTCCACGCGATGAGCGGCCGTCCGGCGACGAGGCGCAGGTTCTTACGGGCAATGCCCTTGGACCCGCCCCGCGCCGTCACCAATCCCAGCACACGTGCCATTTACAGCCTCTCATTGCGGATTCGCACTCGCACGTTGCGATCTTAACGACTCAGCAGCCGATAGTCTGTGAAGACAAACGGTTAGTCAGGAAGTTGAACCAATGCCCGAGACGCCGATCGTTTCCATCGTCATCGCAACTTACAACCGCTTCGAGCGTTTGAAACGCTGCATCGGGGCGCTGCGTTCCAACGTGCGAGTCTCGCACGAGATCGTGGTCGTCGGCGGGGCCGCAACCGACGGCACGACCGAATGGTGCCGAAATCAACCCGACATCGTCTTCATTCAGGAAGCCGCGCGCGAAGGCGCGACCAAGGCATACAACAAGGGCTTTCGAGCGACGACCGGTCGCTACGTCATGTGGCTCAACGACGACGCCGTGGCCCTGCCCGGCTCGATCGAGGCAGCCGTGCGCATGATCGAGCGGCCCGATCTGTCCGACGTCGGCATGATCGCCTTTTATCACAACTTTAATCGTATGCGTAACCGGCTCGACACGATCTTGCACGACGGCGAGGAGTTCAGCATCTACAACGTGCGTGGGTACGCATACGCGAACTTCGGGCTGCTGCGGCGCGACTTGCTGGAGCGCGTCGGGTACCTCGACGAACGGTATTACTTCTCCGCGTGGGATCCCGACCTTTCGCTCAAGGTTCAGTTGGATTCAGGCTTGAAAGTGATCGGTTGCCGCGCGGCATTGATCGATCATGAGGAATTGCACGACGAGCGCAAGACCGACGACCTGCCGGCGCTCGATCGCGACAACGAACTCCTTTTTGCAAAATGGAACCTGCCGGCGCGGAACAGCTATCCCGATCCCGCGCCGGCCTATCAGCAGATGATCCGCGAACGCAGCATGATCTGATTCGGTAGACCGTTACAAAACCCACCACGCAAGTGGTGGACCTTCCGACGCGAAAAGCAATGTAGACTCCAGGTTGCCCCGGACAGGCGTCCGGGGCTCTGATACGGAAACACTACATCCCGCACTGCTTCGCGAATGCCCGCGGGTTCAACTCCTCGCCGGTGCAGCGCTTGGTCAGATCATTCCACGAATACAGGTTGCCCGGCCCGAAGACCTCGTCCTTCATGTATTGACCAGCTTCCTTGCTGCCGTAGAAGCAGGTGGACATGGGGTCATTCAGCTTGAGGATCTTCCTGGCGATGTGATCCTGTACCTGGCAGGCGAACAAATCGCCCATCATGTAGCTGTGGTAATAGACCGGCACGGTCACGACGTGCACCTTGGCAGCATAGCCCGGCAGGCTCATGTCATCTGGCGGATTGAGCGACTGATACCGCTTCTTGAGATCCCACCAGAGTTTGGCCAGGTCCTGATCGGGGTTTGAGTACATGCCCTGCTCAAAGCGCATCATGACCTGGGTCCAGCGCGAGAAGATGAGCCGCTCGGCCATCTTCGACTTCTTCGCGGCCGCCGCCAGGCTTTGCTTGTCGGCCGGCAGCTTGCGCACACGGTTGAGAAAATCCTCGCTCTTCACGAAGGCCCCGAACATCATGGCCATGCCTTCAGTCGTGATCGGATGCGACGGCTCGTGCAGCAGGAATGGCACGTCCTTGTCGATGTACTGCTCGTACACGGCGTGCCCCACTTCGTGAATGACCGTGTCGGCCCAGTAGAGGTTGGGCTTCACGTTGCAAAGCACGCGGATGTCCTGATCGCGATCGATGTTGGTGCAGAAGGCGTGCGGGCTCTTGCCCTTCTTTTCGTACATGTCGCTGCGCGAGAAGATGGCCTCGACCGGCATGCCGAGACTGTGGTAGTAATCGCGGGTGAGTGCGGCCAGGTCGGCATCTTTGTAGATGCTGTCGAGGTTGGCGCCTTCGCTCTGCGGGGCCTCCTGGAAGAACAGGTCGCCGAAGTGCCACGGCTTGAGCTGGTCGGCCGCGACGCCGAACTTGGCGGCGCGGGCCGCGTCGATCTCGCCTTTGACCTTTGCGAACGCTGAACTGGTCAAGCGATCCAGATCGTCGAAGAGCTTGATCAGCTCCTTCGAGTCGATCTCCTGCAGGGCCAATTGCATCTCGAAGAAGTCGGCGTAGCCCAGCTTGCGGGCCAGCTCGTTGCGGAGCTTGGCCACCTCGCGAAGCTTCGGCTCGATCTTGCGGCCGACTTCGATGTAGGCCGTCCACGCCTCCTTCGCCTCGGCTGAATCCTTCGTCTCGCCGAGAATCTTGCGAATGTCGTTCTCGGTGACTTCCTTGCCCTTCACCATGCCGCGGTGCGTGTTGAAGATCTGCTCGCACTCGTTCTGAATGCCGATGATCCGCTTCTGCAACTCGGGATCGGCCTGACCGGGCAGGAACGCGCGGTACATCACGTCCAATTGGCGAGCCATGACCGGGTCCTTCACCCCGCCGCCATCCTTGAGGCCCTTGATCTTCGCGAAGGTGGCCTTGTCCGAGTGCAACTCGACCAGTTTGGTCTCGGCGTTCTTCTTGCTTTCAAACGCCGCATCGGAACCGGTTGTGCTGGCCTCCCACCACGCCTTGGCGGACGCCATGAACAGAGGTTTGAAGCGGCTCTCATAGCCGTCGCAAAGCGTGACAAAATCGGTTTCGGCCGGCGTCGCCGGTGCCGCGGCCTTCATGGCATGATCCCCATGCTTGTGCTGCGAACAGGATGGAATGACCGCCGCACACAGACAAACCGCCACCGCCACGGCGAAGAAACGCCGCATTCGATTGACCAACATGTAGTGTCTCCTGGGTTCTTGGACACGTTGTTGAGGGCTACGTGCCTGTTTGTGGCACCGGCCAATGGCCGGTTGTCTTTGTTAGTGAAACAGGCCAATGGCCTGCGATCTCCTGGGACTGCATCACTGGCCATTGGCCAGTTCCACAATAGACCGGCCATTGGCCGGTTCCACACTCAAAATCGGGGAATGCAAAACACGCCCACGGGGATTCGAACCCCGGTCGCCGCCATGAAAAGGCGGTGTCCTAGGCCTCTAGACGATGGGCGCTACTCCGGGTGAATTGATAATCAGGATTCGAGGGAATGTCAACATTGCAGCCGGAAGCCATAAGCTTGGGTGCCCCATTCATCGCGCAGCGATGGGTGGGGTCACGATGATGGGCATCGAAGTTGCATCGCCGACATAGGTTGGCTCATCGACCCGACTTCTAATGTGGACTTATCTTACCGGTCAGGCCCTAGCCGCGAGAGTCTGACAGCTTAGAGTTGAGAGGAGCAGCGTCTTGATTCAACTTTCTCCTCACTCCCGTCGGCCGTACCATGGGCTTAGCCATGTTTGCAAAATTGAACGAAAAGGCGTGGCCGGAAATCGCTCGATTTGAAACCGACGCAGGCCGCATGGCCGCGAATCAGGCCATCGGCGGTGTGGCGATGCGAAGCCCCAGGGCGTGGCTGCTTGCGATTTTGATCGCGGGGATCCTCTGGCTTCCCTTCCTTCTGCTGGCTCGAGCCTTGAAATCTGATGGGTCAAAATGGGCTCCAATCGTTTCGATTGTGATCCCCGCGATTTTGACACCGACGGTCATCAGCGTGGCGAGACCATTCATCCTTTCGCGTAATCTTGTCCGGCGGAAACTTCGAGAGGTGCTGCGCGCGCTGGGCGTCCCTATGTGCATCCCCTGCGGCTCCGAACTGCGTGGACAATCCGGCGATGTCTGCCCCGAATGCGGCCAGCCGCATGGGCTGACGCGAGCGATGTAAGTCGCGGCATCGATGCAGAGTCTTGTCCAACGGAGTCGCTCGCGGGGCCAACCGTGGGGTGGAGTGATGGCATCCCCTTCGCGGCATATACACGCCTACAACTTCAAAGGCGGGGGCTTCGCAAGGCCGCATTCCGAACAGACGCCGCTGGTGTTGCCGGTGAGGTCGTAGCCGCAGCGCAGGCAGCAGCCGGGCCGGACCCGCCGCCGGTCGCGATGCCACAGCCACGCCGTCGGGATGGCGGTGAGGAGAACCGGGAGCCAGAATGGGCACTGATAATAGTCATTGCTTGCGCTCGATTCTTTGCGCGGAAGAGTGAAGCCGATTTCATTCCGGTCAGACCGCCAAAATTCTGCTTTCCTCAGGCTGGACTTCATGCTCCGAACTCGAACGATGGAGACACGGCCTGCGACCGAGGTGACGTACGTCATCTTCCCAATGGGCGCATATGCGCCGAAGAAACAAGTCGCTATCCAAGTCGTGAGAACCAAAAGCGACACCCCAAGCCCTGTCCATTTGAGAATGCGGCGGGCGCGGGAATGCGGGTACATGTCGATATGTTACCGATTTCAATTCGCCATTCGCTTCCTGCCGAAAGGCAGATTAGGTGAGTGTGGGATCAGATGAACAGGAGAAAAGACCTTCCTATTTCTCCCGCAGAACCGTCTGAGGATACGGGGTGAAAGCCATCCCGCATTCCGGGCATACGCGTGAGTCCAACCCTCTGAGGTCGTAGCTACATTGAGTGCATAGGCCCGCGCCCCGTCGCAGCCGTTGACGCCTTTGGCTGCGGTTGGCCCGGAACGTGTCGAAGAGATACGCCGAGGCTGCCAAAAACACGATGACGGGGCCAACGACATCAAGTTGTCGCGGCAGTGCGAGCGCCTCGCCCCAAATCGTCAATGGCGGCGTCATGAAGATACAGACAGCCAGTGCGCGGCGAAATTTCAGCGGAATGAAATGCCCCGATTCCGCAGACTCATCCCGACTGTCGACCGGGAGCGGCATCAGCAGACGATGGCGAAAAGGCGGCTGCATATCGACAGTTTAACCGATCGCAGTCGAAGACTTGAAATTGCAAACTGTCTGCGATGGAATTGCGTGACCATGACGCGAAATCTAAGTAAACTAATGGGGGCAGGTTGTGCTGGACTCATGGGAGGACTCCTCACGCTTTATTTGTTCTGGCCGACGGGGAACCCCGCGCCTTCGACTACGGCCCCGACGCCACCGCCCACAACGAGTTCCGCCCCGGCTCGTATGTCGATTGAAGAGGCCAAGGCGGCCTTGCGAAAGGCCCCTGGATGGACGCGCGTCCACAGAATGGACGAGGACGACAGCGCCCGACTAGTTGAGACGATTGTAGAAATATGTCGACTGGATACGCCGATACTGCGCGACGTGGTAGCATCGTTCATGGATGATCTAGAGCCGCCCAAGATCGACGTGGACGAAGTGGATGAGTGGGGCAAGATCTACATTCTCATTCGAGTTGCATTTGAGGCGCCGCTTGAATACCCGCTTCCCGGAGGAAGAGACAGCATATTCTTCGGTGGTTGGGGCGGCGTGCCCGTCCACAATCGTAAGGCAACGCTGCGCTGGCCCGTGGATTATGGCTCGGATGGCTCGGTGAGCATCACCGGGAGGTTCGAAGGATACATGGGTGACGACTACCTGGGTGTCCCGGAGTTTGACTTCTTCGCCAAACACTTCCCGCGTAGAAAGTGATGACCCTTCAATTACCCTTCGCTATTGCCTAATTGAAATTGCCGTCTTCTCCCCGCACTCCGAACAAACACCGCTGGTGTTGCTGGTCAGGTTGTAGCCACACGCCTGACAAAGACCAATTTTTGACGACCTCCGCATCACCCAGCGCCTCGTCCCCAAGCCGACGCAGCCGGAGAAATCCAAGAACCATGGCCAGCATCGCAACTTGCGGAAGGCCCTCATCGATCGAGAAATGAAATCGGTTGTATCTGGCGGTATGGCGGGGTGAAAATTTTATGTTGTAGATATCGTAGTCGCGATCTGGAACGATTGAGACGAGCGTGCCCGAACGCGCTTCGGACGCAACAAAGTTGTCCCATTGCTTCCACTTCAGCCAACGCCCGGTCGTGATAATAATCGGGGTCAGAAAGGCGATGATGATCCAAAGCCCGAATCCGAACGTGACCCAGTCGGCACGCCGCGATTTCCTAGCTGACTTGATTCCAGACACAACGCCAAATACGAGGGTCGCGGCGATGCAAAGAAAAAACGCAATTGCTTCAGTTTCGATCGTGTTTGGATTGGGGCGCACTATTTCATGTTATCAAGAACAACGACTGATGTCTCGCGTGAAGTTCACTCGCCGAGGCGGGACTTCCGACTTCGGCGTTCCCCCATCCGTCCTCACCGCCGCAGCGCCAGCAACCTGGGGGCTGGTGCGAGAGTCCCTTCTCCCACCCACCTTCGGGGGAATTCCTTTCCGTGAATTAGGATTCCCTCGTGGCATGAATGACGTGGGAACGGATTCCCACGGCGCGGGGTGCGAGATTGGAATCTCGCATCAGCCGGGCTAACGGCTAAAGGCTGACGGCTAATGGCTCGCCCCCATCACATCGGATTCAACAGCTCATTCGCAAACACCCGCACATCCCGGCCGTCGATGTAGCCGTCGTTGTTGCGATCGGCTGAACCGATGTAGCATTGCGGGTATTCGCTCGCATAGCCAGTCGGATCGATCAAGGCCTTTACGAACGGCGCGATGTCGTTCAGGTTCAGCACGCTGTCGCAGCCGGGATCGCCATCGAGCGTGTTGGCCACCAGCAGATCGATGGCTGCGCCGGCTCCTGAGCTTTGTCCGATCAGCGTCATGTACACGGCGTCCTCACCGTTGAGTGGATGGGCCGTCATGCGCAGGTCGAAGGCCGGGCCGCCGGGCGTCAGCGCGACGGCGTGTCGCACGTTGATCTCCGCTACCTCCAGCATCGCCACTTCGGCGGCGCTGGTGTTGGTCACGATCAACTGGCCCTGCACCGGCACCGAGCTGTTAAACGCGGGCACGTCGATTTGTCCGCCGGGAGGCAGCGTTGCATTGCCGGTGAAGACGGGATGCGAGTGAACCACGCTGATCACCACAGGCGCAGCGCCGATGTTCTGGATTTGCACACCATCGTGGGCCCGCAATGGGTTGATCGTCATGGTCAGGCTCTCGGCGGGCTCGAGCCGCGATTGCACAGTGCGGTTGAGGCCGAGCGTCGCGGTCGCGGCGGGGCTTCCGGGCGACAAGGTGGCCCGGACGTTGAACCCTCGATCCGAGGATTCATCGAGCGGGAAATTGAAGGTGCGGGCCGACCCGGCCGGCACCGGGTTTTGCGGCAGGCTGGTGACCGTGCCGACGTGCGGCGGCGGCGGCACGAAGGCACCGGTGCAGAAGACGGTCGACCCGAGCGTGAGCAGCGCGGTCATGTCGGTTCGCATGGCCCCGCCGCTGGGCTCGCCCAGGACAACGCAGAAGTATCGGCCCTGCGGATGATCGACCGAGCACACCAGCGTACTGCCGGCCGCGGGTGTGCCGCCGGGCTTGATGCCGCTGGCATTGGGGAAATCAGGTCCCCCGCCACCTGGCAGCGTATAGACACCTGTATTGTAAGTGGTATTGGGTGGCGAGTTGCCGCTGGGCAGGCAGTTGGCCGGACCGATTCGATTGAAGTTAATGCTCGTGCCGCCGACCACGGTCCGAAAGAGGGCGTTCTGCATGCCGGCGTAGGCAAGCTTGGCCATGTTCTCGGCGCTGGCGACATTCTGGCTGGCCCAGCTTGGATGTGCCCCGCCGCTGGGGTTCTCGTAGTTGGTGACGTTCATGCCCAGCGAAGCAGCCTTTGCGTTCATCAACGCGGCAAAGTTGAGAATGTCAGGACAGGTGCAGGTGCCGGTGTTGCAACCGACGTTGGTGCAGGCTGCATTCGGGTTGGCGATGTGATCGGCGATGGTGAACGCGGCATCATTTCCGCTGGGATACATCATGGCATAGAGAAGATTATTGAGCGTGATCTGCTCGCCGGGGCAGAGATTGGCGAGCGAACCGCCGATGGTGCCGCCGGCATAGACAGCGCGATTACAGTGCAACGTGGGCACGGTCACGATGTCGTTCAAGTTTGCACATGGACTGCAACCCGGCAGAACGGCCTCGCAAGCCAGAAGCAGAGTCATTATTTTAGACGTGCTGGCCAGCAGGTGCGGCTCGAAGGGCTTCTGCGAAAACACAATATCATTCGCACAATTGGTCAGCATGCAGGTTCGCGACGTAAGATTCTGCACCTGCAGCCAGGGCAGATCGATGTAGACCGCGCCGGCATCCGCCTGAGCGGGATTCGTGTCACCGGGGACGGGATTCCAGTCTTCGCCGGGCGCGCCGATGGCAAGTCCCTTTCTCGAACCGCCTGCAAACGCGCCGAAGGCCAATGCCCATCCGCACTGATCGCCCGATTCGGCGACTTCATTCAGCACGGCCTGGGTGCGCTGGCTCTGCCCGGATGTGGACAATCCAGTGGGAGCGCCGTTGTAAATGTGAGCCAGTCCCGCGCCGCCATTGCCGCCCGGCTCGCCGGCGGCCAGTTCATCATCGCCATCGTTGTCGTAATCACCAAAGGCGAGAGCGAATCCAAAATTGGAATTAGTGGTGGTGACGGCAGGCACGAAACCGGTCGAGCCAGTGGTCGTGATTCCAGATGCTGACCCGTAGGCGACATATGCGCGACCATTGTTATTGGCGCCGCGATATGGCGCGCCCACGGCAATATCATCGAATGCATCGCCGTTGGGATTACCCGCCGCGACGCAAAGCCCAAACTGATCGCCCACATTATTCGAGCTGCCAAACGAGACCTGGCTGAATAGCTGGGCCCCCACTGACGTGATGCCGGTCACGGAACCGTAAAGGACCTCAATGAGTCCGTGCTGCGCAAACCCGCTGACGTCCTTGAGCGGAATTCCAACCACAAGGTCATCACGCCCATCGTTGTTGAAATCGCCGGAGGCGAGCGACCAGCCAAAAGCGGCGCCGGCCTGGGCTGCATTGATGGTGTCGTCGTCGGTGATGATGTAGGCGCCCGCAGTGGAGATGCCGCCGACACCGCCGAAGTACAGCTCGATGGCTCCGGCGTCGACGAGCGTGGGAGCGAGTTCGAGATCCTCTCCCGCGACACCAACTGCGAGGTCGTCGCGCGCATCGCCATTGAAGTCTCCGGCGGCGAGCGAGAATCCAAAGTAGTCGTTCGCCTCGACCGCGCCCGCTGAGTTGGCCTGGCTGATCAGGGTCACCGCCCCATTTAAGCCCGTTGAGGTGCCCAGCACGACGAGCACGGTGCCGGCGTTGTCGTTGCCGCTGATGACCTCGCCGGGCGAGCCAATGGCGAGGTCGTCATAGGCATCATTGTTGAAATTGCCGACGGCCAGCGAAAAACCGAAGTTCTCGTTCGCGCCGCTGGCTTGTCCGAGACTCGTTTGCGTGAGGATGTGCGCGCCGGCATGGGTGATTCCGGTCAGGCTGCCATAGCTGATGACCACCGCACCGGCGCTATTGGTCGCGCCCACGTCTTCAAATGGCGCTCCGACCGCCAGATCGGCGAATCCATCGCCGTTGAAATCGCCCGAAGCCACGGCCGCGCCATATCGATCGCTGCTTTCAATGGCCCCCGCGCTCTCCGGCCCCTGCCGAATGATGCATAAATGACCGAAGGCGACGCCCGGGAGGAACGTCGCCATCAGAATTGCAATATTGAATCTATGAAACCACGCGCGCATCGGACAACAACGATTGAACTGCATGACTCGCTCCCTTCGAACCCAATGAACGGGGACAGAATCGACCAGCGGCGCGATCGCCCCCGTCAAGAGGACGGATGACGCGCGGAAACGGCTGCCCGATTCGGCAATACCCCCTATCAGGCCAATGTTACGGGGCTGGCCCGCCTGATCCAAGGAAATTGGACGGCGATTCTGTTTAGAGCGAGATTCCCAACGTGCTTGCGAAGTCTCGAACGACCCCGGCACACTCAATCGGCTTACACAGCAGCAAAAAATGGGGCCCGTCGATTTCGGCAGTGTGGCCCCGTGGGCAGAGCCCCGTTATTTCGACAGATGACGCGCGCGGGATCAAGCGATCGCGCCGGGCGCGGAGACACAGCACGGGCACTTTGACCTGTTTCAATTGGTCGCGAACATCGACGTCAATGACGGACCGAATCCTGCTTCGCAGGGTGGCGGCGCTGAGGCTGGAAATCGCATCCCGGATTTTCGTCCGCGTCTCAGGTGTGGAAAATCGACCGAGCACGAAGCGCGCCGCGATGGCCCTGCTGAGCGGCCCGACAGGTGCATACATGCAGAGTCGTGCGATTCGCCTGGGTATGCGAATTGGGCAACGTACAAACGTGCAAACAAGCACCAGTGCTTCCAAGCCAGGAGGACTTTCAGCGGCCAGGGCGATGGCGATGGGCCCCGATATAGACTCCGCGATCAGAACGTAGGGTCGGTCAGTCGGCAATTGACTCCGGACATGTTCCGTCAATTCCGCGTAATTCGACGGTTCATCGGGGTATGAGACAATCGTCGGTTTGGCGGATAAGTGCATGGCCGAAACGAAATCGCCACTCAATGCCCCTGTGCCATCCATTCCCGGAAGCAGGACGAGATCGGCCATGGAAGCGCCACCGAGTCTGCACATCGAGCGGCATGTGCGCGATCACGCATCCGTCGACGCGCCGGGAGAGCGGATCGTCAGCACCGGACAAGTCGCCTGCCGCACGACCTTCTCGGCCACTGAGCCCATGAATGCGTGGGCCAGGCCGCTGCGGCCGTGAGTGCCAATGATGATCATGTCGCATTGATGGTCCTTGGCGAAACGTAGAATCTCGGTTGGCGGGTGGCCCCAGGTGACCGAAGTGATCACGTCGGCTTCGGACTTTGGTACGCGCCGAGTCACCAGGTCGTTCATTCGCTGCATCGATGCGCTGACCATCTGATCCTGGCTCGGCCCCATGGGCGCGCCGCTGGGCACGGAAGCCAGCCAGAATTGAAACGACTCGTCGACCACGTGTAACAGGTGAAGTTTGGCCTTGAAGAAGCGGCTGAACTCCAGGGCATGCCCGAAGGCGTGTTCGGACGGCTGCGAGAAATCGGTGGGGAACAGGATGCGGCTAATCGATAACATTGCAGGATCCTCCGAAGCAGTGAACCACGAGATCGGCCGCCCGCATGCGGCATTCGGATAGAGAAACGCATGATAGCGCACCCTTGGCGAGAGGTCCAGCCATCCATTGCTTGATGCCTTCAGAATATAGTCAGAATAAAAAATAAGTCCAGCCTGGTGACCTTGCGATGCTCAGTCGCCTGGCGACAGCGCGATGATTTGATCGTGATAGAAATCACCGGCGAAGAACGGACGTTGCGGATTTCGTTGCGGCGCGCCCAACATATGGACGTACGTATATTTCAATCCACCCTGCCTGGCCTTCGGGGTGCGGAGCGCCGGGGTAGTGCGATGAACCGTTGTGCCGGCGCTGTCCCCCTTGGTGCGCAACGTGCCCGGGGGGATTTGAACCCACGACCGCCGGATTAGAAATCCGGTGCTCTATCCAGCTGAGCTACGGGCACCTCATTGTGGCATAGGAGTTTATGCGCATTCGATTTTCGCGGAAAGGGTGAGCAAATGTGAGGTTGGGGCAGTCCCTGCACCAGATTTCTCGAAAAAATGGGATTCTCGTGTCAGAAGTTGGTTCCCGATTGGGTATGTACACGGGCGGAGATCATTCGAGACCGAAGGAAGTGAGGTCTTGCAATTGCGTCTCCCGCCAAACTAACAGTCGCCAGGATCCGATCCCGGCGACTGTTTTCTTTATTTGATAGCGGTATCAAGCCGTGTCGTGCGTTTCAATCCCCGGTTATTGACAGTCTTCAGGCTTCGGAAGCGTCGCCTTCAGGAGCCGCTAAAATGAGGTCGATTGGCCATTGCCCAGGCTCGTAGCCTGCGAAACGCCAAAAAGCTCCCCCAACCAAAGGAAACGTATTTCATGATTCGCCGCACCTTGATGGGTCTTGTCTGTCTTGCGGGCCTCCTCGCGACCGCCCCATTGCACGCCGATGACCTTCTGCCCAAAGACGACAACAACGTCTACGGCATGTTCGACAACGGTTTCAAGTACATCATCCGTAAGCATGCCATTCCGCCGGGCCGCGTGGCCCTGTATCTGCACATCAAGACCGGTTCGCTGAACGAGTCCGACAAGCAGAATGGTCTGGCCCACTTCCTTGAGCACATGGCCTTCAACGGTTCGAAGCACTTTAAGCCGGGCGAGCTGGTGCCCTACCTCAACCGCCTGGGTATGCAGTTCGGCGCCGACACCAACGCCCACACCAATCAGCACGAGACGGTCTACAAGCTCTTCCTGCCGGATACCAAGGATGAGACGATCGACAAGTGCATGACAGTTCTGGCAGATGACGCATACGGCCTGGAGATGACCGACAAGGAAATTGAGAACGAGCGGAAAATCATTCTGGAAGAATTGCGCTCGGGCAAGAGCGCGGCCGAGCGATTGAATAAGGAGATGCTCAACAAGGTCTTCCCGGGTTCGAAAATGGCGCTGCACGATGTCATCGGCATCGAGGAGCAGATCAAGACATTCCCGAAGAAGGAATTCGAGGATTACTGGAACACCTGGTACAAGCCCGACAACATGACCCTGATAGTGGTCGGCGACATCGAACCCGAGGCGATGATTGCCCGGGCAAAGAAGCACTTTGCCGACATGAAGCCGCGCGGCGACAAGCGCCCCATTGGCAGGCCCGGCATCAAAAAGGCCGACAAGCCCCGGGCATTCGTGCTGAGCGACAAGGAACAGGTGGTCGGACAGATCGAGATGATCGCAGTGCGTGACGGTCGTCCGCCGATGCGCACGGTCGGCGATTATCGCTTTAACGAGATCGAGAACATCGGTCCCTGGATCGTGAATCGGCGGCTCGATGAGATGACCAACAACGGCACTGCCAAGTTCCGGGGCGCGGGCGTCACGGTTGAGGGCGCGCCCCTGAATGACGCAATCTTCCCCAGTGCCACGGTCATCGGCGAGCCGGAAGATTGGAACAAGATGCTTGAACAGGTGATCGTCGAGATCAATCGCGCCATCGAGCATGGGTTCACGGACAAGGAAATCGATCTGGCTCGAACCGCCCTGCTGTCGGGCGCGGAGCGCGCCGTGCAGACCGAGCCGTCCGCGGATGCCAGGGCCTTTGTGACCCGCTTTGCCTCGGCCGTGGGCAATGATGAGCCGATGTTGTCAGCCATGCAGCGGCTGATCCAGCTCAAGATGATCCTGCCGGACGTCAAGGCCGAGGACGTACACAAGGTTTTCGTTGAGAACTTCAAGACGCAGAATTATGCATACGTCTTGAAAGGCCCGAAGAGGGACGACGTAAAACTGCCCAAGGATGAGGAACTGCTCGCCGCAGCCAAGGAGGCCTGGGCACGGAAGACTTCGAAGCAGAAGTCTGAAGGCGACGTGAAGGGACTGGTCGAGAAGCTACCGCCGGAGGGCAAGATCGAAAAGAAGGAGACCGATGACGATCTCAAGATCACGACGGCCACCTTCGAAAACGGCACGGTCTTTCACCATCGGTTCATGGATTACAAAAAGGACCAGGTCATGGTGCTAATGATCATGCCCGGCGGCAGCATCGAGGAGACCTCTTCAAACAAGGGTGTGAGCCAGGTTGCCTCGTTGATTCTGAGCCAACCCGCCACGAGCAAGATCACATCGACGCAGATTCGCGACTTCATGACCGGCAAGAAGGTTCGCGTCAGCGGCGGCATAGGCCGCGACAGCATGGCGATTCAAATTGAAGGCAAGCCCAGTGAGATGGCCCTCGGCTTCGAGTTGACCTACGCGTTGCTCACCGACGGCAAGCTGGAGCAGTCGGCCCTGGACAACTGGAAAAAGGCGACGATCGATCGATTGAAGATGATGGAAAAGACGCCGGGCGGTCCGGTTCGAAAAGCCCTGGATCAATTGATCTACGGCAACGACGTGCGCTTCCGCGAAATGACGCCGGACGACGTGAAGAAGCAGGAGAAGGCCTCCGCCGATGTGTGGTTCAAGCGAATCGCCGACACCGCTCCCATCGAGATTTCGATCGTCGGCGACATGCAGTTCGACGCGGCCGCAAATCTGGTCGGCAAATACATCGCCAGCCTGCCGAAGCGAAAGCGCGATTTCTCCGATCTCGATTCGCTGCGCAAGATCGATCGCGACAAAGGCCCCTTCAAGAGTTCGTCCGTCTTCGAGAGCGAGACGCCCAAGGCCGTGGGCATGGCGGGATTCATCAGTTGCGAGGAGCGCGACGTTGCCGATCGGCGAACCCTGGCGCTGGCCGCCCGGGTAATCACTGACCGCATGATCAAGGAGATTCGCGAAGACCTGCAGTTGGTTTACAGCAT
>CAYXEY010000031.1:0-19956 GCA_964464105.1 uncultured Planctomycetaceae bacterium | reverse complement strand
ACCAGCGGCGCCGCCCGCATCTTCAACCGGCCGCCGACCGACACGGCCATCAAGAGCCGCATCGGTTTCATGCCCGAGGAGTCGTATCTATACCGTTACTTGAATTCCTATGAGACGCTCGACTATTACGGGCGTCTCTTCAAGCTCGATCGCCACGAGCGCAATCGCCGCACCGAGCAGCTCATTGAAATGGTTGGCCTGACCCGGGCGGGCAAGCGGCCGGTGGGCACGTATTCCAAGGGCATGGCCCGGCGCATCGGACTGGCCCAGGCGCTGATCAACGATCCTGACTTGCTCATCCTCGACGAGCCGACGACCGGTCTAGATCCCATCGGCACCAAGCAGATCAAGGACGTCATCTCCACGCTGGCTGAGCGCGGCAAGACCATCCTGCTGTGCAGCCATCTGCTGGCGGACGTTGAAGACGTGTGCCATCGCGTGGCCATCATGTACGGCGGCAAACGGCAGGCGCTGGACGAGCTGGATCGGCTGCTGGAGCGCCGCGAGATCACGCAGATCACGACCAAGAGTCTTGATCCCGCGACGGTGCAGAAGATTCGCGAGGTCGTGAAGCAGTCCGGCCGTGGCGAGGCGGAGGTGAGCCATCCGCGCGACCGGCTGGAAGATCTGTTCATGCGCGTGGTGGGCACGGCCCAGCGGAGCAACCTGGCAACGAGCGGGGCCGATTCAATGGGCGGCGTATCGAGCTTCCTGGCGGGGCAGGATGCGCGGCAGACGGGTCGCAACGTGGTCGATTCGCTGGTGAAGGCGGGGAAGACCACCGAGGATTTGCCGGTGGCGACGAAGGAAACGCCGATTCCGCTGGAGCCGGCGCCGCGCCGCGAGGTGATTTCGCAATTGGTGGCGGACAAGCCCGAGGTCGAGGCGGCGCCCGCGGGTGGGCCGGTGAATGCCGCAGCGCAACTGCCGAAGCCCGATGCCGATGTGCTGCAGCGGCTTATGAAGAAGAATTCGGGCGAGTAGGAAGCGTTTCGAAACAATCAGCATGTCGACGCAATGGCCGTCGGCACGACACCCCGTGCGCTAAGGATTACGCGGACGATCAAGTCGACTCTGTCACATAAAAAGTAATGCAATCTCTTTCATGAATCTCGCTCAGAACAAACTCAACACCCTGCTACTGGCCGATGGCGGACCGCCGCCGGATTCGCTTTACAGCTTCTTCATGATCATGTTCGTGTTCGTCACGATCGTGATCCTGCTCACGCTGGTTTATGTTGTTAAACGGGCCTTTGATCAGCGGGCGGGGGAGATCGGCGGATGGGAGATGCGCGGGGCCTTCGGGCGGATTCGCGCGGTCGCGCGGATCACCCTGGCCGAGGCCATTCGAACCAAGCTGGTCTTCGGACTGGTGGCGATCATCCTGATTTCGATTCCGGTGTGGTGGTTCACGGCCACCGGCGACGGCACCATCAAGGGCCAGGTGCAGATGTTCGTGGCCTATTCGATGGGCTTCTCGGGTTTCCTGCTCGGGTTGATCACGATTCTGTTCTCGTGTTCGTCGCTGTCGACGGAGATCGCGAATCGTCAGATATACGGATTGGTGTCCAAGCCGATTCCGCGATGGCAGATACTCGCCGGCAAGGTGACCGGCGTGCTGCTGCTGGATGCGGCGCTGCTGACGCTGGCGGCCCTGGCCACGTATGGCGGCGTACGGCTGACCCTGCAACGCTTCGAAGGCGTCGTGGAGCGCGAGCTGGTCACGCGGGGGCAGATCATGCCTTCGGAGGCGGCGACCGCCGTCGCGTCGCTGGAGCAGGTGCGCGGCATCGGCGGCAAGGGTATGGACAGCCCGATCATCCCCACGATGGCCAACGCCCTGGGCAAGACCGATTCGCAGATCGGCGACATCCTGCTGCGGCTCACGGAAGAGACGCGCGTCAATTTACGAAAGTATGACGAGCTTCGACGGCAGGTGCTGGTGAGCCGGGCCTGGCTTCAGCCGGACCCGGTGGATGTCACCCCGGAGGTCGACCGCCGCATTGAGGAAATGCGCAACGCCGGCAACCTGACGAGCGAACTGTCCGAGCCGGAATTGCGCAAGCAATTGACCGAAGCCGCGGAGGTGTCCTCGCGCACGGTTTCGCCGGGCGGATCCAAGCAGTGGATCGTTCACGGCCCGCCGCCGAGCAAGGATGACGACTTCATCCTGAGCATTCGCTTCAAACTGCAGCCGTCACATGCGATGCAGTCCCTCCCCGAAGCGGGGCTTGAGGAGGAGACGTTTCAGGCAGCTTGGGGCGTGGGCCACCCGGGCAGCGACAAGTTCGCGACGATCGTGTTGGCGCTGCCCACGGCGCAATTCAACGAGTTTGAAATCCCCAAAGACGTGGTTGATCCCGACGGCACCGTGGTGGTCAACTTTGCCAATATCGATCCGCGCTCGGCCGAGGCCGTGTTCGAAAAAGAATACGGCCTTCAGATCACCTACCGGGTCGGCTCATTCGGACTCGGACTTTTCCAGGCGACCCTGTCGATGTTCATCCCGCTGATCTGCCTGGCCACCATCGGCGTGTGCGCCTCCACGTTCCTCAGTCCGCGTGTCGGAACGTTTCTGGTCATCGTGCTCTGGATTCTGACGAGCTCCATGGGCTTCGTGTCGGATTCGCTCGGCGTGACCAAGGACTACATCGATCCGTCGGACGTATCGACCGCGCTGAAGCTCCGCATGATGACGGTCAGCGCCGTCGGCTGGGTGCTGGCCATCGGCGATTCCGATCCGATCAGCTCGCTGATCGTGGGACTGGGCATGGGCTGGCCGGCGTTGTGGGAAAGCACGTGGAAATTCGTGCTGATCAAGAGCGGCATCGTCATGTTGATCGCGGTACTGGTGTTCCGGCGGCGCGAGCTGGCCGCGGTGATCGTGTGAGGAGCCGTTGATGAAGCCGAAGAGCAGGCGATTGTTGCTGGCGGGGATCGCGCTGGGCGCGCTCGTGCTGTCGTCGACGCGCGTTGCGCCGTTGAACGCCGAGCGCGAGCGGCTCAAGCTGCTGGCCGCGCCGATTCCCGAGTCAGCCCGCCCTTCGATGATGCTCACGCCGATGCTCGCATTGGGCCGGGCCCCGCTGGTCGACTATCTCTGGATGCGGGCCAGCAAGATGAAGGACGACGGGCAGTTTTACGACGCCTACCAGTTGTCCAGGTTGATCTGCGACTTGCAGCCGCGCTTCCCCACGGTCTGGGCCTTCCAGGCGTGGAACATGGCATACAACATTTCGGTCACGCTGGATACGCCGGAGGAGCGATGGCGCTGGGTTCGCAACGGATACGAACTGCTGCGTGACAAGGGCATCCCGCTCAATCCCGGCAACACGCAGTTGTATCGCGAGCTGGCGTGGATCTTCTTCCACAAGATCGGCGAGTGGACCGACGAGAAGCACAATTACTACAAGTTGCAACTAGCCTTGATCATGCAGGACGTACTGGGCCTGCCGCCTGAGGGCTGGGTTCGGCAGGGCCGCAATGAAGGCGATTTCTATCGCTCCTATGACTACGAGCCGCTGGCCAAGGCGCCCCATGAGTGGATCGACCTGGGCAATGCGGATGAGGTGAAGGCCCTGTCCGCGCGGCTGGGCGCCTTTGGTTTCGACATCTCCAAGCCGGGTGTCTATCTGGGGATGCTCAACGGGCTTCGCGAGGGCAACCTGTCGATTCCCGGGGCCACGCCCGGAGACGAGGCCAATCGGCTGCACGCCTTGAAGGAGGCCCTGGCGGACCCGGCACAGGCCGATGTGCGGACGCGGGTTGAGACTTTCTGGCGGGCCTGGAAGCTGCGCAACGAGTTGAAGATCGATCCGCAGCGTTTGATTGAAATCCAGGAGCAGATCGGCGGCATCACGCTTGATCTGCGCGTGCCGTGGACCCACGCGCTTTACTGGTCGGTCATGGGCCTGCAGAAGGGCGCCGACAAGAAGGTGCTGCTCGACACCAACAAGCTGAACACCAATCGCACCGAGTTCTTCTGCCTGACCAAGCTCTTTTTCTTCGGCCGCATGCAGATGAGCAAGCAGGCTCACCTGGGCGAGCCGCCGCTGTTCATGCCGGACATCCGCTTCGCCGAGGTCGTGTTCAATACGTACCTGAACGAATCGCACCAGTACGAAATCGACAAGAAGAACAACGAGCCGGTCGGGCGTGATTTCTTCTCCGGCTTCGTCGGCATCACCCGCACCATCACGCTGCGCTACGCCGAGCTGGGCATGCGCGACAAGGCCGAGGAGAAGTACCAGTTCCTCAAGAAGAACTACGCCGACCCGATCTACGGCGAGACGCTCGACGAGTTTCTGCTGGCCCAGGCCAAGGCGGACCGCGAGAACCCCGACTTCCGCACGGCCATGGCGCGAATTTGCCGCCTGATCGATCGTGGGATCATTCAATACGCCTACGATGAGGACGAGGAGGCGGTGCGATTCATCGCCCGGGCCAAGCAGGTCTACGAGAATTACAAGAAGGCCCTGGTTTCGTCGCGGAATGAGATCAAGGGAACCTTTGGCGAAATCGTGGAATACCGCGTCCACATGGTGGGCGGAACCATGTACCGCGCAACCTATGAAAAAGTCTGCGAGAAGCTCAGCGTTCAGCCATTGCCGGAGCCGGAGGGTCGCCCGACCACCGAGCCGGCGCCATAGATTCGGCTGATATTCGGTTACTTGGTGTCGGCGAAGCCCTGGGTTATCATGCCGGACGTCGATATCGAAGGGCCGGGCGGCGCGTGCGAAACGCGATTCGCGTCGCCGGGTCATCGAGTTAACAAGTTCAATCTTCTCACCGCGTGAATCGGGAGGCGCACCGATGAGGCGGCAGCACGGTTCGAAATGGTTGCTTTGCACGATGGCAGGCCTGCTGCTGCCGGTGGCGATGGCGCACGGCGATGATCCGCCGGCGGGGACGATCGTCGCCTCCAAGAGCAGCAAGGTCTATCACAATCGCACGTGCTCATCGTCGAAGAAACTCAATCTTGATACCGCCATTCGGTTCGCAACCGAAGAGGAGGCGAAGGCCTCGGGTCGCAGGTTGTGCAAGGTCTGCGCCGAACAGGCTGCGCGGGAGCCGAAGACCGCGCCGGCGCAGCCGCCAGTGGAAAAGTCCGGGCCGGGCGCAAACGGAAATAGCGGTGGGGGTGTCGCGCCTGTCGTGACCTCGCAGCCTGCCGAACCGGCGGTGGTCGTGCCAGTGACGGCGACGATCAAGAAGGTGCTTCCCGGCGGCACGCTGGTGACCGAAACCGGCGAGTCACTCAGTTTGATCGGCATCGTGTGTCCACAGCCCGATCAGCCGATGGTCAAGGAGACGATTCGTTTTATTCGCGAGCAGACCCGCGGTCGGAAGGTGCGTGTACGGGCTGAATCGTCCGGCGCGCGGCGCGATTCGCTGGGAAGATTACAGGTGTATGTATTTGCCCAGCCCGGCGATCGTGATCTGGGCGAAGAGCTTCTGTTTCAGGGCCTGGCATGGCTGGATCATGTCTCCGGCTACGACCGTTACAGCCGTTATTGCGGGCAGCAGGATGAGGGGGCGTGGAACGAGCGGGGCATTTGGAAGAAGGCTGAGGATGCCCTTGGGAATTCCGACGTCGTGATCTGCCGGCATGGCGTGAATTACCATTCGGTCGATTGTCCGCACGCGGCGCAGCTGGCCGATCCGCGGACGGTCAAGCTGAATCAGGCGAAAGAGCGGAAGATGACGCCGTGCGTGTTCTATCGTGTGCCGGGCGGGGCGGCGACAGCATCGCGCGGCGAGCCGTGAAACCCATCGCCGGCGTCGCGCTATGATGCCTCGGGAAGAGGTGTTGCGATGTCCACGATGCTCTCCCTGAAGACGCTCCTATCTGATAACACGATCCCAGCAGATCCTGCACTGGCCTTTGCCGAGGGCGACGCGATTCGATGCGTGGCTTGCGGGCACCGATGCCTCGTGAAAGAGGGCCGCGCCGGCGTGTGCCGCGTGCGCTTTAACCGTGAGGGCGAGCTGCGCGCGCCGGGTGGCTACGTTGCCGGTCTGCAGATCGATCCGATCGAGAAAAAGCCGTTTCATCACGCCTTTCCGGGTCGCGATGCACTGTCGTTCGGAATGCTCGGCTGCGATTACCACTGCGGCTACTGCCAGAACTGGGTGACGTCGCAGGCCTTGCGCGATGACGAGGCGGTGAGTCTTCCGCGGTTCTACACGGCGCAGGAGCTGGCGAAGCTGGCGGTGGCGCATGGCGCGCCAGTCGTGGTGTCGACCTACAACGAGCCGTTGATCACGAGCGAATGGGCGGTGAGCGTGTTCAAAGAAGCGCGGGCCCAGGGGCTGACGTGCGGCTATGTCTCGAATGGCAACGGCACCCCCGAGGTGCTGAATTTCATCAAGCCATACGTCGATTTGTACAAGGTCGATCTGAAGGGCTTCGATGACAGGCACTATCGTGAGCTGGGCGGTGTGCTGGCCAACGTGCTGCGGACCATTGAGCAACTGGTCGCGATGGGCTTCTGGGTGGAGATCGTCACGTTGGTGATTCCGGGATTCAACGACAGCGACGTTGAATTGAACGGCATTGCGAAGTTCCTCGCGGGTGTGTCGAAGGATCTGCCGTGGCACGTCACCGCGTTTCATCCCGATTACAAGATGATGGACAACGGCCGCACCCCGGTGTCGACGCTGATTCGAGCCTATGAGTTCGGCAAGGCGGCCGGGCTGCGATATGTGTATCCCGGCAATCTGCCGGGCATGGTGGGCGAGCGCGAGCACACGTATTGCCCCGAATGCAATGAAATCGTCATTCGTCGCAAAGGATTTCTGGTGCTGGAGAACCGAATGCGCACACCGGGGCGGTGTCCGGCATGTGATGCGGGCATTCCGGGACGGTGGGAGGCGTATGCGCCGAAGGAGTCGGATGGCGACGGCATTCCGCGTGCCGTGGGGATTCGATAGCTCTATGGCTTTTTCATGAACGCCGCGGCGAGATCGTCGCGGTGTCTCTCGGTCCATTCCGGTGATTTAACGAGGTGATCGGCCAGTCGCGATTTGGAGCGAATGATCGCGGCGCGGATGTCATATTGACGCGCGACTTCGTCGAAGCGCGCAGGATTGCGCATCAAATTGAGATAATCTGAGAGGCCGGATTCACCATACAGCTCGCAGCGGTCGTCGATGTAGATCTTCGCATCTGGCAGTTTGTAGATCAGGTAACCACCGAAATTGAGTGCGTTGAAGACGCGGCCGTTGGCGGTCGGCGATTTGAGTTCTTCGCGCAGGACTTCGGTCGCGGCGACAGGCCAATTCTCTGCGCTGAGCCGTGCCCAATTTGAGCCGATCAGGGGGAGTTCGATTCGCAGGCTTTGAAGCGTGAAGATCGCAACGATTGTCAATATGGGGACCAGGAGCCAGGGTGATCGAGGGGTTCGCGCACGTGAAGCAACATGGCCGCCAACGGCCGCGGCCATGCCACGCGATAAGGAAACGCCTTTTGAAAACACCATTGGCAAGATGTCCGCAAGGGCGATTGCGGCGGTGATGGCAAAGAGCGGGCCGTGGCGAATGCGCGAGAGACCGAGGATGAACCACACGAGGGGGATGAGCCAGGTGACGCGGAGTCCGGCGCGGCGGACTTTGAAGCATGCGACGGCGTATCCCAGTCCGAGCACGAGGATCATGATGCCCTCGGGGGCGGTCGGTTGAAGCGGGGCGTGCTCGACCATGATGAGCGGGAGCGACTTCATGCTCATCAGGTCGATCCAGAGTTTGGGGAGCCGCGGGCCGAAAGGGTTGGCCAGCGTCGCGGCGGCGGACAGGATCGTGATTAATACAAGGGTCACAGGCGATGCCGGCGCGGGCCGTCGTCCGATCAATGCAAGTGCGATCCATCCTCCACAGGCCATGGCGATCATCGCCACGCCGCCGAGCGCGCCGCCGTGGATGTTGGTCCAGATCGCGATGATGAGCGGCAGCAGCCAGAGACGGCGGACGGTCGCTCGACCGGCTTCCACGTCAACGAGTATTGCGAACGTGAGACCGGTGAAGGCAATCGTCGCCAGGTGCGGACGGGGCATGAAATGGTGGCTGCTGGCCGCGATCACCAGAAGCGTGATGAAGATGGCGTGGAATGCGGGCAGGCCGCTGCGGTTTAATCGCGCGGCTACGGCGGCATAGGTGAGGGCGAGAATCGCGCAGGCCATCAGCAGCAGGCCATCGAGTCCGGCGGCGCGGTGAACCAGCGCCATGATGCATTCGCCCAGCCATTGCTGCGCGAGCCAGGTCTTGCCGCCGAAGGTGAAGCTGAATCGATCGGTGTCGGTGATGTGGCCGGACGTAAGGATGTCCTCGCCCACCACGGTGTGCCACAGGGTCCCCGGGTCGCGCATCATGCGGTCGCGGCCGACGGCGAGCAGGGCGAGGAAGAGGCCCGTGGCGAAGAGCGCCCCCAACCGCGCCTCTGAGCGGCGCTTGATTGCGCATTTGGCCAGATCATCCCCTGTTGGCGAACTTAGCGTCATGTATGCTATATCGACCGGCGGCGACGACTGCTACGATTGCGGACATGGAACGAATCGCAGGAATCAGGAATGCACGTTTGCGGGGCGGCAAGTCGCTGGTGGACATCGCCATCGATACCGAGGGACGCATCACCTCAATCGGACGCCGCAGCGGAAAAGGCCGAGTGATCGACGCGAAGGGCGGCCTGGTGCTGCCGAGTTTCGTCGATCCACACCTGCATCTCGACCTGGCCTATTCGATCGACGTGGTCAAGCCGAACGTGAGCGGCACGCTGATCGAGGCGATTCGCCATTGGACCGACGCAAAGAAGAAGCTCACCGCCGCGAACGTCCGCGAGCGGGCGATTCGGGCGATTCACGACGAAGTGGGCTACGGCACGGGATTCATCCGGACACACGTAGACGTCGCAGTTAATTCCGGATTGCGGCTATGCGAGGGCGTGCTGGCGGCACGAGAGAAATGTCGCGATATCGTGGAGATACAGGTCGTCGTGTTTCCACAGGACGGCATTCTGCGCGATCCCGGCGCATTTGAGCAGATGCGCGCGGGCATGCGCATGGGTTGCGACGTGGTCGGCGGCATTGCACACAATGAGCGCACGGCCGAAGACTCGCGGCGACACATCGATCTGTTATTCGATCTCGCTGAGGAGTTCGATGCTGATATCGACTGCCATATTGATGAGACCGACTCGCCGGAGTCACGGTGTGTCGAATACCTCGCGGCTCGAACCATCGAGCGCGGATGGCATGGTCGTGTGACGGCGAGCCATGTCTGCGCCCTGGCCAGCTATGGTCACGTGCATGCCCGCAAAGTGATCGATTTATTGGCCGAGGGGCGGGTGCACGTGGTCACCAATCCTCCGGTGAATCTGCACTTGCAGGGACGCTATGATCGCTACCCGAAGCGGCGGGGGCTGACGCGTGTGACCGAGCTGATGGCGGCGGGGGTCAACGTGGCCGCCGGGCAGGACTGCATCCGCGACCCGTTCTATCCGCTGGGGACGGGGCAGATGCTGGACGTGGCCCACACCCTGGTGCATGCCGATCATCTATCAACGCCGCGACAGTTGGAGCAGGTGCTGGACACGGTGACGGTAAATGCGGCAAAGGCCCTGCGATTGCCGAAGTATGGTGTGGCCAAGGGCGCATGGGCCGATCTGGTGATTTTGCCGGTCGAAAACGGACCGGAGGCAATTCGACTGCGACCGCGTCCCACGGCCGTCCTCAAGCGCGGGCGAAAGGTCTCTCTATCAGGTTAGAATGCGATCATGACTCTGCGAATCTTCAACACGTTGTCGGGCGAAAAGGAGATCTTTGAACCGGTCAAACCGGGTCATGTGGGCATCTATCTGTGCGGGCCGACGGTCTATAAGCCCGCGCACATCGGACACGCGGTCGGTCCGGTCATCTTCGACGTGATCAAGCGGTATCTCACGTTCAAGGGCTTCACGGTGACGTGGGTGTTGAACGTGACCGATGTCGAAGACAAGTTGATGAACGAGGCCGCGGCCCAGGGCGTGCCGGTCATGACGCTGGCTCGCCGGTTGGAGCAGCAGTACGTCGAGAACATGACGGCGCTGGGCGTGCGCAACATCGACCACATGCCGCGGGCCAGCGAGCACATCACCGAGATCATTCGATACATCGAGTCGCTCATCAGGAAGGATGTCGCCTATGCATCCGGTGGCGATGTCTATTTTGATGTCACGCGAGACGCCGATTACGGCAAGCTGAGTCACCGCAAGCCCGAAGAGCAATTCGAGGGCACGCGCGAGGGGCTTGTCGGCGGCGGCAAGCGCAATCCCGGGGATTTCGCGCTGTGGAAGGCGGCCAAGCCCGACGAGCCGGCCGACGTGAAGTACGAATCGCCTTGGGGCATGGGCCGCCCGGGCTGGCACATCGAGTGCTCGGCCATGGCGATGAAGCTGCTGGGCGAAACGTTTGATCTGCACGGCGGCGGACTCGATCTGAAGTTCCCGCATCATGAAAACGAAGTTGCCCAGAGCGAATCGGCGACGGGCAAGCCGTTTGCGCGGTTCTGGCTGCATCATGGGCTGACGCGGTTCAATACGAAGAAGATTTCGAAGAGCGATGCATCCTTCGCCGACACGATGACGAAGCTGCAGTTGTCGAATCTCATCGCCGAGCATGGGGCCGAGCTGCTTCGCTTCCTCATATTACAGTCGCATTATCGCTCGCCGATTGATTTCGGCGATGAGACGCTCAACGCCGCCCGCACCGGCATCAAGAATTTCCATCGCACGCTGGAGCGAATCGAGCGGGTGACCGGCGTTGATCCGTTTCAGAGCAAGTCGACGCTTGAAGCGATGCGTCCGGCAGAGCCGAGTGATGCGCTGAAGCGGCTGATCGAGACGGCGCTTGCGCTGCGCGTCCGATTCCTCGAGTCCATGGACGACGATTTCAACACCGCCGCGGCCATCGCCGTGCTGTTTGATTATTCGACGGCGATCAATCGATTCATCGAGGAGTCGAAGATTGAGACGCGTACGCACGATGAGAGCCGCGCCGCGGTGGAAGCTGCCGGCGGATCGTTCCTGTCGCTCTCGAAGATTCTCGGTTTGCTTACCCAGCGGCCGGTGACGCGCAGGGCCGGCGATAACGAGCTCTCTTCGAAGCTCCTTGATCTGCTGGTAAATGTTCGCAAAATGGCGCGTGATGCCAAGCAGTTTCCATTATCCGATCAGATTCGAAATGAACTGACGCGCCTCGGCGTGACGCTGGAAGACGGGCCGAATGGAACGCGCTGGCGCATCGATTGATCGTTTGACATTGTAAATATGACGTTTGTATCAGAGTACATTCTCGGCATCGATCCCGGTCTGGAGCGCACCGGTTACGCCGTGATTGATGTCGCTGCGCGGCGCGTGGTGGATGCGGGGATCGTTCGGACGGATACGAAGCTGACTCTCGCGCGGCGGCTCGGCGATATCCATGCCGGTCTCACCGAAGTGCTGGATGAGCACATGGTGTCGCTCATGGCAGTGGAGGACTTGTACGCCCACTATAAGCATCCGCGCACCGCGATCTTGATGGGCCACGCCCGCGGCACGGTTTTGCTCCTCGCGGCGCAGCGCGGCATTGAGGTAAGAAGCCTTCCGGCCACGACGATCAAAAAGACCATGACCGGCAGCGGACGGGCGAGCAAGCCGCAGATGCAGCGTGCGATGATGGCGACACTGGGGCTGAAGCAGATGCCCGAGCCGCCGGACGTGGCCGATGCGATGGCGATCGGATTGAGCGCGGCGCTGGCGATGCGCGAAGCGGGAGCGTCCCACCTCTAAGGGGAACGACGAGTGCTTCCAACATGCCGAGATTAGCCGGCCAAAGGGGCTGACAGCTCAGGGTTTACGACAGGCTTTCGAGCCCCGCGCCGTCATTGATTGGAGGCGCGAATGGTGGTTCAATAAGCGGACTGGAAAACCCTCAGAAAGCACCCAAAAACTGGTAAATCAGGAGCTGAATCCCATGTCCAAATGGTTGAAATCGCTTGTCCTGGCATTGATGCTGGCCGGTCTTATGTCGGCCGCGGTACGGGCCGACAAGCCGGCGACGATTACCTATCCCAAGACCAAGACGGTCGATCAGACCGACGATTACCTGGGCATCAAAGTCTCCGATCCATACCGATGGCTGGAAGATCTGGATTCGCAGGAGACCGCCGACTGGGTGCGGTCGCAGAACGAGGTGACCTTCGCCTACCTGAAGACCATTCCGGCGCGCGAGAATATCGCCAAGCGTCTCACCAAGCTGTGGGACTATGAGAAGTTCGGGATTCCGTCGGTGGGGCGGAATGGTACGCGATACTTCTATTCGCGCAACAGCGGTCTGCAGAACCAGTCGGTGCTCTACTGGACCGACAGCCTTTCCGAGGACGGCAAGATCCTGATCGACCCGAACACGCTCTCGGCCGACGGCACCGTGGCCCTGGGCAGCAGCGACATCTGTGATGACGGAAGCAAAATCGCCTACTGTCTGAATGCGGCCGGAAGCGACTGGGCCGACATCAAGGTGCGGGAAGTGACAACCGGCAATGAGCTGCCCGACGTGATCAAATGGGTGAAGTTCGGCGGACCGGCCTGGACCAAGGATGGCAAGGGGTTCTTCTACAGTGCTTATGACGCGCCCAAGGCGGGCGAGAACGCCATGGAGGCGCAGAACTATTACCAGAAGCTCTACTACCACCGGTTGGGTGAGCCGCAGTCGAAAGATACACTCGTCTATCATGCGCCGGACCACAAGGACTGGGGCTTCGGCGGCGGCGTGACCGATGACGGAAAGTACCTGATCATCAGCGTGAGCCAGGGCACCGAGCGGAAGAACCGGCTGTACTACCAGGATATTTCCATGGGCGTGCAGGCCTACAAGGATGACCAGTCCACGGTGGTCAAGCTGTTCGATGATTTCGACGCCCAGTACGGCGTGGTGGACAATGATGGTTCGGTCTTCTGGATCCAGACCGACAAGGATGCCCCGCGCGGCAAGCTGGTCGCGGTGGATACGGCCAATTACAAAAAGGGCGAATGGAAGGGGCTCATTCCGCAGAGCGACGACACGCTGCAGGGCGTTTCAGTGGTGAACAACACCTTCGTCGCCTCTTATCTGCACGATGCCTATACGCAGGTCAAGATGTTTGACCTGACCGGCAAGCCGGTGCGCGAAGTGAAGTTCCCCGGCATCGGCACGGCCGCGGGGTTCGGCGGCAAGCGCAGCTACACCGAGACGTTTTACACCTTCACCAGCTACAACGTGCCCCCGACCATCTATCGATATGACATGAAGACCGGCAACAGCTCGGTATTCCGCCAGCCCAAGGTGGACATCAAGACAGACGACTTCGAAGTCAAACAGGTCTTTTACAAGAGCAAAGACGGCACCAAAATCCCGATGTTCATCGCCCACAAGAAGGGCGTCGCGCTGGACGGCAACAATCCGACGCTGCTCTATGGCTACGGCGGATTTAATGTGCCGGTCACGCCGAACTTCTCGGTGAGCAATGTGGTGTGGATGGAGATGGGCGGGGTGTATGCGGTGGCCAACCTGCGCGGCGGCGGCGAGTATGGCAAGGCGTGGCACGATGCCGGTCGGCTCAAGAACAAGCAGAATGTATTTGATGATTTCATCGCAGCAGGCGAATGGCTGGTGAGCAACAAATACACCAAGCCCGCCAAGCTGGCCATCTTCGGCGGAAGCAACGGCGGATTGCTCGTGGGGGCGTGCATGACCCAGCGGCCCGATCTGTTTGGCGCCGCCCTGCCGGTCGTCGGCGTCATGGACATGATGCGCTTCGACAAGTTCACCATCGGCTGGGCGTGGCAGAGTGACTACGGCAAGAGCGACGATCCAGAGATGATGAGGATTCGCCACTCCTATAGCCCGCTGCACAACCTCAAGAAGGGCACGGCCTATCCGGCGACGCTGGTGACCACGGGCGATCACGACGATCGCGTGGTGCCGTCACACAGCTTCAAGTTCGCGGCCCAGTTGCAGGCCGACCAGGGCGGCCCCGCGCCGTGTCTCATTCGCATCGAGACCCGCGCAGGGCACGGCGCCGGCAAGCCGACCGCCAAGATCATCGAGGAGACCGCAGATCGCTGGGCCTTCCTGGTGAAGAACCTCGGCATGGATGATTCGATGATGACGGTGACGCGCGACAAGGGCGGCGAGGTGAAGAAGTCAGACGACAAAACGACGACGAATTAAGCGTCGCACTTCAATTACGTCGAGTGTTGTGAAAAATGATCAGAGCCGGGCTGTTCTCGGCCCGGCTCTTTTTTTAATTTGTCTAAGTATGAGGGTGGCATGGCCGCGGCCGCTGGCGGCCATGGCTTTCGCGCGACGATGTGCTGCTGAGGGTATTTAGCCGCCATTCACCGGGCTGAGGACCGCCCGGCTCGGGTCTTTCACCGCGCCCTTATTCCAGGAGCGTCCGCGGCGGGCGATCGATGCGCGCGCGTTCATCGTGGCGCCGCCGCTGCAGTTTTCGCGCAGCTCCTCGCACAAATCGCGAAACTCGTTCGCGCTCGCGACGGTTCGGGCTGCCTGCTTGAACGCCTCGCAGCGGCCGAAGTGTCGCGTGTACCAACTTACGCGCTGACGAAACAGCGTGCAGGCCATGCGCTCGCCGCGCAATCGCACGAGGTGCTCGAAGTGCACCAGCATGCGATCGATTCGTTCGCTCGCGGTCGGCGGAGGCGGCGTGAGGCCGGTGGTGAGCAGGGCATGCGTGTCGCGGAAGATCCACGGATCCGACAGGGCTGCGCGTCCGATCATCACACCCCGGCAGCCGGTCAGGCGGATCATCTCAGCAGCGTCTTCGGGTTTACAAACGTCGCCGTTGCCGATGATGGGAATGCTCCGCACCGCTTCGACTACGCGGGCGATGCCGTCGAGGCTGGCCCGTCCGGCGAATTTCTGGGCAGCGGTGCGTCCGTGAACCGTGATCGCGGCAACGCCGATGTCTTCAAGGCGGCGGGCCAATTCTGGCGCGACGATCGAACTGTCATCCCAGCCGAGCCGCATCTTCACCGTGACGGGGATTTGAACTGAATGGACGACGCGCGCGGCGATCGAGACGGCCATCTCCAGATCGCGCAGTAATGCCGAGCCGGCATCGCGCTTGCAGATCTTGTCGACCGGACAGCCCATGTTGAGATCGATGGTCGCGGCGCCATTGGCCTGGCCCCACTGCGCGGCCGCGGCGAGTTCGTCCGTCTCGCGGCCATAGAGTTGCACGCAGAGCGGGTGATCAGCCGGGTCCATTTCGACGAGCTGCATCGATCGGGCGGTTTGGCGCAAGAGTCCGCGCGGGTTGACCAGATCGGTGCAGGCCAGGCCGAGCCCGCCCAGCGGCCGCACGGTCAAGCGAAATGGAAGATCGCAGTAGCCGGCGATGGGGGCCAGGAGGAGATTGGAGGCGAGCTTTGCAGTCCCGATTTCAAACACAAACGCATTATAATCGACCAGCGAACATGCTCAGGCGGGTGAGGCTAAAAGGTCAACGTCCTTCGAAATAGCCTGAATCTTGCCAGTCGCCGCGTTTCTGGCCATCGCCAGATCCGCCCCCGGCTCCTTCGCCAGAATGTAAAACTTGATCTTCGGCTCGGTGCCGCTCGGGCGGACAATCGTCTTGGTGCCGTCGTCGAGCTGGAAGATGAGCACATCGCTGGCGGGAAGGTCGTAGGCCTTGGTCTCGACGCCCGTCTTCACGTCGCGGCGGCAGCCCGTCTGCATGTCGGTGACGCTGACGACCGGTCGGCCGCCGAGCGCTCGCGGAGGATTCGATCGCAGGCGCTGCATCAAGGCGACGATCTGCTCGGCGCCATGCTTGCCGGGCAGGGTGATGCTCTTGGCGCCTTCCTGGAAATAGCCGTATGTCTTGTACAGTTCATCGAGGACGCCGAGCAGCGTCTGTCCGCGACTTGCGGCGACGGCGGCGGCTTCGGCGATGAACGCGGTGCTGGTGATCGCGTCCTTGTCGCGCGTAAAGGTGCAGGGCATGTAGCCGTAGCTTTCTTCCGCGCCGAAGATATACGTGCGGCCCGCGCCGCCGGCGTTTCGGGTTTCGTCAAACTGGCGGATCTTCTCGCCGATCCATTTGAAGCCGGTTAACGTTTCGATCACCTCCGCGCCGTAATGCCGTCCGATCTCTTTCATCAGATCGCTGGAGACAATCGTCGTGAGGACCATGCCGTCCTTCGGCAGGGTGCCGAGTCGCTTGCGCTCATCGCACAGATAATGCGTCAGTAATGCGGCGGTCTGATTGCCGGTCAGCAGCTTGAACGATCCATCGGGTGCACGAACGGCGATGCCGGCACGGTCGGCGTCGGGGTCGGTGCCGATGACCAGGTCGGCGTTCTCGCGTTTCGCCAAATCGATGGCCATCTGCAAGGCCTCGCCCTCCTCGGGATTCGGCGATTTCACGGTAGGAAACGCGCCGTCGCACTTGGACTGCTGAGGCACTTCGAGCACATGCTCGAAGCCGCGGCGTCGCAGGGCCTCGGGCGCGAGCGCGCCACCGGTGCCGTGCAGGGCGGTGAAGACGATCTTCAGCTTCGCGCCCTGGGCGCTGCAGGCGGAGCGATTCAGGCATGAGCCGTCCACGGCATCGAGGAAGGCTTCGTCCATGTCGACGCCGAGCAGCTTGATCAAGCCGCGCTCGACGGCATCTTTGTAGTCATCCGTCTTGATATTGGCGAAGGCTCCGACGCGGCGGACGTCGTCGATGATCGCCTTGTCATGCGGCGGCGTGACCTGGCATCCGTCAGCCCAGTAGCACTTGAATCCGTTATAGGCCGGCGGATTGTGGCTGGCCGTGACCACGACGCCGGCCGTGCACTTGAGATGCCGCACGGCGAAGGAAAGCTGTGGCGTGGGGCGCGGGGCCTCGAACAAGTAGGCGGTGATGCCGTTGGCCGCGAGCACGGTGGCCACGCGCTTCGCGAAGACGTCGCTGTTGTGGCGACAATCGTATGCAATGGCCGTGCCGCCGCGCTTCGCGGCGTCGCCCTGTTTTGCGATGTAGGCCGCCAGCCCCTGAGCCGCCGCGCCGACGGTGTAGATGTTCATCCGGTTTCGGCCGGCGCCCATGAGTCCGCGCATGCCGCCGGTGCCGAATTCGAGGTCGCGGTAGAATCGATCGGCGAGTTCCTTGTCGTCGCGGCGCTCGACGAGTTCGCGGATTTCGCGCTTGTCGGCATCGGCGATTGAAGGGTCATTAAGCCAGGCGTTGATTGCGTCGTTCATGAGCGCAGTTTAATGAAAACGAAGCCAGGCGTCAGCGAGCGGGCTGTTACGCGAATATAGAATGAAGAATGTAGAATGCAGAAAAAGAAAGCAAGAAAGGCGGTTCGAGCGAAAACTGGCGCCGCGGCTTTGGTCAGTGCTTCTGGCGGGACATCTCGACTCAATCAGCTCCTTGAAGTTGCAGCCCGGGCCACGTTTGCGGCAGAGAGCGCTCGCGTGGCGCGGCTGGACATCGCTGTCATCGGCGCCGCGGAGATGAAGCGGCAGCACAAGCAGTGGATGGGCGACGGCAGCGTGACGGACGTGCTCACGTTCGATTTACGCGATCGGCGGCGCGGGCCGATCGAGGGGCAGATTCTGGTGTGCGTCGATGTCGCGAAGAAGCGAGTCGGGCCGCGCGGCGACTGGCGGGCCGAGCTGACGCTTTACGTCGTGCACGGCTGCCTGCATCTGTGCGGTTACGACGATCACGATCCGCGCGACTTCAAGAAGATGCATGCTCGCGAAGATGAGATTCTCGAAACGCTCGGCCTGGGACGTGTCTTCGTCGAAGGACCGAAATCCACAACCAACCAGTCACGGCGAAAATAAGGCGGCGTTTGCCCACCACTTGCGTGGTGGGTTCTGATTTGCATTCGACATTCGCATCTAGTAATTCGCTATTATTCGGCTATGGCTTCCATCAAAGACGACGCCGTCGTGCTCCGCCGGCTTGATTACAGCGAGACCTCGCAGGTGCTTGCCGTGTTCACTCGCGAGCATGGCCAGCAGCGGCTCATCGCCAAGGGCATCAAACGCTCGACCAAGACGCGTGTCGCCGTGGGGATTGATCTGCTCGAAGCGGGGACCGTCGTGTTCATCCGCAAGCCCGGCCACGAGGACACCCTGGGCACGCTGACCGAGTGGCAGCAGATCGACACGTTTCCGCACCTGCGGACCGACCTGGGCCGGCTGTACGCGGCGCAGTATGCGGCCGACGTGACCACCAGCCTGACCGAGGTGCATGATCCGCATCCGGCGTTGTTTGAGGCGCTCATCTCGTTTTTCGCATCATTGCGAGACTCCCCGCCGCTGCCCGTTCTGAGCCACTACCTGTGGACTCTGCTAGACGAAATCGGTCTGCGACCGGACCTGTCGCGATGCATGTCCTGCGCCCGGTCGATCGAAGAGGATACGGTCGTCTATTTCAGCTCGCGCGAAAGCGGAGCCATCTGTCGCGACTGCGAGCCGGCGGTGGTGGATAAGCGGCGGATTGACCCGCGGGCGGCGCGGCAGTTGCGATTATGGGCTGACGAATCCATGGCGGATGACGTTGGGGCCACTGACGATATGGGTGCCACTGGCAGCTTACCTGCCAGTGCGAGCGGCGAGAGTGGCTTCGATGCCGCGCCCGCTCGTGCAAGCGACACCCCCTGGCCGGCGGCCTTCGATCTGCTCGACCACCATCTGACTCAGACGCTGCACCATCCGCCGCGGCTGTCGTCGACCATTCGCACGGCTATCAAGGAATTGGGCGGCAAGTAGCCGTCGGGCTCCTTGTACGCTCTGTTCTCGTACGTCGCGATTGCATAACATCGTAAAGAATGTCCCCGTCAAACAACTCCGCTCCAATGTCCACCTCGACCGGCAAGGGACCGCCGGTCGATCCGATTGTGGCTGCTGCGCAATCGCGCAAGCGTCGATTGCGTCACCTTGAGTGGTTCTGCTGGTCCGCGGCGATGCTCATCTCGATCACATGGGTGTTGTCGCTCTGGTTTCGATTCGGATACGAGATCTCAAACAGCGGGATGGATATTTACGACAGTCTCTTACGATTCAAGATCGACATGCGACCGACCAGTCAACAGGACGAGACCCGGTTCTTCGCCGGACCTCTGGATCGGGCGGGCGACCTGCCGTGGCTCGAGCGATTGGGGTTGACCCTGCCAAGCATCGATCACGATTCGCAGCACGGTCGGATCACCGCGCAGTTCATCGAGCTGCCCATGTGGCTGGTGGTGGGAGGCTATGCGGCCCTGGCAGCGCGGTTTCGACGCAAACGGCTTCTTCCCGACTGGCAGCCGCGCGGCACATGGACTGCGGCCGTGGCTTGGACGCTCGTTTCGCTCGGCTTCGCGATCCTGACAATGTTCGCGGCGATGGGTGATCTGACCACGACGGGGCAGCGGCATTACGCCGCGGCGCGGATGAACCGGCTTGCATTCGTCTGGTCGGAGTACGGCCCCGAGCGCAAGCACCGCATTCCCGAGTTTCACACGCGCATGACCCTGTTCGAGCGCTGTGCGATTGAGCCGCCCGTCTTCGTAGCCACGACAGAGTGGCGTGATCGGCCCGAGCTGGTCGTCTGCATCCCGTCGTGGATGGCGCTGCTGCCATGCCTGTACATGACGGTCGTGGCCTGGCGGCGGGAGAAGCCGATCCCGCCCAACCTGTGCAAACGCTGCCGCTATGACCTGACCGGCAACACGTCGGGCAAATGCTCCGAGTGCGGACGGATCATCGACTGGGACATTCACGGCACGAGGCAGTAGTCGCTCTTCGAGCCGATCTGAATGCGCGTCCAGGTCGGGGCGTTGCCGGGGTCGGCGGGTTCGTTGTCGGCGTGGGTGGTATAGATATTGTCGGCTAAGTGAGGTTCAAAGTAAGGACTGTAGCCATTGATTGCACCGTGCCACGGAGTTCTTGCAAAGGACAC
>CAYXEY010000030.1:16200-20303 GCA_964464105.1 uncultured Planctomycetaceae bacterium | reverse complement strand
GGCGACGCCATGCAGGCAACGGACCCGACCGGCATCAAGCAGGTCTTCCGACATATAGACAGAATGAAGCCGGCGAAGTTCACCAGCACGGGCACGCTTCCGATGGATCACTTTCGCCCGTTTGCGCTGGCCGCGCTGGTGCTGGCCTGCATGCATGTGATAGGACTGCTCGGAGCGAGATACACGCCATGGTGATGGCCACGATTATTGCATTGCTGGTCGCAGCACTTGCGTGGCTGGGGGAATGGATGCACGCGCGTCGTGTGGCTCGCGTGGCACGGCTGGCGTTTGGTCCGAGCGGCAGACCCGCGGCGTGGACGCGCGTGGTCCCGACGTTGCGCATTGGAGGCATCGCCGCGGCCGCGTGGGGCGCGGTTGTGCTGGCGAATTACGACCCGATCGGCGGTGATCAGACGCCGGCGCCGCGCGCGTCGAAGCAGTTGCTCATCGCGCTGGATGTATCGCCCAGCATGCTGGTCAAGGATGCCGGGCCCGATGCCGAGAAGCTCTCGCGCAGCCGATGGGCCGGCAAGATCGTGAATGGCATTCTCGACCGGCTGGACATGAAGGAAACGCGCATCACGCTGGTCGCGTTTTACACCAAGGCGGTCACCGTGCTTCAGGACACGACCGACAAGAATGTCATCGCCAACATGTTCGACGGATTGCAACTGCACGTGGCGTTCGAGCCGGGGGCAACCGATCTTGCCTCGGGCGTGAATGCGGCACTGGCAATTGCCCGGCCATGGGCGCGGCATTCGACGACGTTTGTCGTGGTGAGCGACGGCGATGCCCGGACGGCGCTTGGGGTCGTCACGCTTCCGCCGGCGATTGCCGACACGATCGTGATCGGCGTAGGCGACCCGAACAAACCGACGGTCGTTTCAGGGCATGGCTCCAAGCAGGAGGCCTGGTCGCTCAAGCAGTTGGCGGCGCGGCTCGGCGGGATTTATCACGACGGCAATCGGTTCCACCTGCCGAGCGAGGTGCTCAAAAAACTGTCAATGATCTCGCCGCGGGCGGGCGATTCGATCGGTCTCCGCGAAGCGGGACTGCTCGCGCTCGCGATTGGTTGCTCGGTGACCGCGCTGATCGGCCCGGCCTTGATGCTGGCCGGTCTGCGCCGGTCTTACCGACGTGCACGAATGCCCGCGGTGGCCACACAAGTTGCGACAAGTGAAGAAATACCGCTGGCAACGCGCGGGTGAGGTGAATCTTGCTTTCGAGAATTGCATGGACACTTTGGGCGCTGCTGCCGGTTGCAGGTCTGGCCTACCACTTCGGGCCGGGTCAGCGGGCGTACATAGAGGATCAGGCGCGCGATGTGGTGGAGGAGGCGCAGCGCCTCGAAGCGCTGGCCGATCAGGCGCAGGCCGCGGCCTATCACGAACACATTGCGGCGCTCACGGCGCGCCGAACGGCGGCAGCTTCTCCGTCCACTGATAATTCCCGTGCATCCAAGGACGCGGCGACGCGGGAAGACCAGGCTTACCGTGTCGCGGCTCAGGCCTGGAAAGTTACGGCTGACAAGTTGCAGGAGGCGCAGGATCTGCTAAGCCGCTGCGGATCGAAACGCGTGTCGCCGGTGCGGATCGCGCGGGATCGGGCCGCGATTCGCGCGGGCAGCATTGCGGATGGTGTCGGCGATCTGGAGAACATGCTGGATGAGCTGAGTGATGCAGGGCAGATCGAGTCCGCGCTGGCCGATCAGGCCCGCGAGGAGCTGGCGACGGGTTATTACTACGGCGCCCGGCTGATGCGCAATGCCGGCAAGCCGACCGCGCAATGGCGCGCCGTGTCCGAGCGGTCGCGACAGAACTTTCGATATCTTGCCGAATCGTCGCGCCACGATGCGTCCAGCATGAAAGCGGAGGAACTGCAGAAGAACCTGGAGCTGGTGTTGAATCTCGAGCAGAGCGCCCAGCAGGATCTTCTCGCAAGACCGCTGCCGAAAAACAGTCCGCGCGGCGGCACCGACGGATTGGGCGATCGACCGGGGCGCAGCAGGCGTCCGCCACGCAATCGAAATGACGCGCGCGGGGCAGGCGGCACGGGCGAGATCGAAGGCGGCTGGTAGCGAGAAGCGCACAAATTGATGATTGACGGGACAGCATGGGAAGAATGGCTATGCAACAGCACATCACGCATGTAAATAGCAAAGGCCTGAGACGAGGGTGTGCGCATCTGCGAAAGCCGGCGCTTGGGTGGGGACTCGCAATCGCATTCCTTGCGACCGCGACGTTGTGTTCCGATGTGTCCGCGCAAATGCGGGTACTTCAGCTTGGCCGCGCGCAGGCGGTGCCCGCTTCGAACTCGACATCACAACCCGCGGCCACCAGCCAGCCGGACAGCGCGACTACGCAGCCAGACGATGCGAAGACTCCGGCCGACGCGAAGGGGGCGGAGGGTGCGACCAAGGACGGGGCGTCTCCGAAGTTGTCGAAGGAGGAAATCGCGGCGCTCAAGTCGCAGTACGACTCGCTCGCGAAAGAGCGACAGGACGAGATGAAGGCGTACTATAAAGACCTGGGTCTCGATCTTGACAAGGTGCTGGGGCTCGCGTCGGAAGCATCAGCCAAGGCGGCCCGGATCGGAAAGCTGGTGCAAGCGCTGCAGGGCCTCGATTTTGCGCGGACCCCCGCGAAGGTTCTGGCGGCGCGGGCTCAGATCGGTTTTGGACAGGTTCCGCATCCCGACCCCGACAAGGCGGAACCCGCTGATTTAGCCAAATGGCTGCATCTGCAGGTCATGGCCGGCGAGTGGGGCATGTTTTCGGAATTCTTGACGAGCCGCCCCAGGGATGAGTCGCAGCAGGTCTACACCAAGGTGCTGCAGTCGCTCAACACCGCGAAATCCGGCTTGTTGCCTGAGGAGGTGCTGGCCATCGCGGAGGCCTGCCCGGAGGATCCGAAGACCTGGCAGGCAACGGCGTGGGCCGCCATGCTCAAGTCGGCAAGCGAAAAAAACAGCCCGGGTTCCATGCTTGAGAAGATCAAGGCGGGCACGAAGTTCTTTGGCGCGGCCGATGCAGTGAAGCGACGGCGAACGGTTGATTTGCTCGCGGGCGCGGGGCTGTTAACGCAAGCCTATGCCTATCTCCCTTCGTTGGATGAGGCCCGCGCTGCGGGTGATGGCGACCTGATCCTGGTGCACGGTCTGTACAAGTCGAATCTGGCCAAGCACTCGAGCGCGGGTCCGGCGGCTGAGGCGTTGCGCGCCCAGGCGTGGGAGCTTTTTTGTGAGGCGACCCTGGCAAAGAACGCCACGCTCGAAACCAAGCGCGAGGCCATCCGTCAGGCGATTGCAGAAATCAGCCACATTCCGCGATCGCAGGTCACGCCGTGGCTCAAGCGCGTCTATGAAGACGACGCGCTCGGGCCGGCGGCGCTCGAAGCCATCGCGCTGAGCGCGGTTGCCATCGGTACACCCGGCGCGGCCGGTCAGGACGAGGAGCGGGCTCAATCGATCCTCACGCTCAAGGAGGCGGTCGACGTTCTGCTGGAGCGAAAGGGTCTGGACGAGTCGACGCTCCGCGTCCCCATGCGAATGCTGACCACGGCGCTGGTCGCGGAAATGGAGGCCGCGGTGGCGCGAAAGGGCCGCGAGAGCGTCACCACGAAACAAGCGCAGCTGCTGCTGCGGGCCATACCCAACAAGGCGTGGCTGGATGCACTGGAGTCGAGCCTGGCCGCGCGCACGGAGAAGGCCTGCATCAGCATCGCGACCATGGCGGACGAGACCGACATGGCCCTGTCGATGCTGGCCGATGCGGTCAAGCGAACGCCGGACGAAGCCATTCCGATCGCGGACGCATTTCTAACCCAGTGGCAATTGCGACTGTCGCCCAAGCGGGACTTCGATGAAGACACGATGATCTTCTACTTCTGGCGCGAGTACGTCACGCAGGCCCCACTGACGCGCGGCCGGCAGAGGCGCAACCTCGAGCGTCTCGGACAACTCATGAAGACGCTGGAGGATATTGGGGTCGATCCGCGCGGGCTCAACGGCATCGCGCCGGCCTTCAAGGCCTGCCACGGTATCACGGAGGTGTACGACCGCACCGATATCGAGCGGGTCTTCGGACCATTGGACAAGATTCCCTC
>CAYXEY010000030.1:0-16190 GCA_964464105.1 uncultured Planctomycetaceae bacterium | reverse complement strand
AATGACTATGGCCGCGAGCCTGAACGGCGATTGGCGCAATCGCGCGACCCAGGTGCAGGCCGGCGTCAAGCGCACCGACACGGAGATCGCCCGACTGGTCGACAAGGGATACGGCATTTCGATTGAGCTGATCGACCACGCCCTTGCGCAGGAGCCGGAGTCGTGGCGCTACGCGGTGGTGAAGGCAGGGCTTTCGTACGATCGCATGCAATTCCGACGATGCCGCGAAGGATGCCGACTATCAGGCCGCCGCGTTTGCGGCCTTCGAGGAAGCGGCACAGCGGTACGCAAAGGCCATCGCCGCGGGACAGGAGCGAGAGGACATCAACGTCTACGCGCGCTGGTTCGGAGCGGCCATGGGCACGTCGCAGCTCAATTTTCTCACCGCCGACGATCTGCCCACCGAGGGAACGCTGCAGGATGATCAGATTGAGCGGATCAAGAAGGCCATCGCCGCGTTGCCGGCGGATTCAGCATTCCGGCACATCAGCGATTTCGCCACGGCCATCGGCGGTGCGGTCGCACGGACCGATCCCGAGGTCAAGCCGCGCCTGGTGAAACATGCCCTGCGCATCGTCGGCGACCATCCGGCCGGGGCTTCACTGCGCGGACTCAACGAACTGTACCGCGACCTGGTGAAGGATGAGATTAAGCTGCGCCTCGCGATTGATGGCGAGGATCGCGTGGGAACCAACCGGCCGTTCGGCTTGATGGTGTCGCTGCGGTTTACGAACTCGGTCGATCGTGAGACCGGGGGTTTCTCGAAGTATCTGCAAACCAGCGCGTATGTCCGCGTTGGACGGCGTTACCAGGAGGTGAACTTCCGCGAGAAGCTGCAGAAGAACATTGAGACCACGCTGGCCAAGGGCTTCAGCGTGGAGTCGATGGGATTCTTTGATCCATTCATGCCGGCTGAGGGCGTAATTGAGAATGGCAGTGATGGCTGGCTGGAGAAGCCGATGGTGTACGTCGTGGTCAAGCGCATCGACCCGACCGTGGATCGCATTCCGCAGTTGACCATGGACATGCAATTCGAGGATCAGACCGGTCCGGTCTCGCTCGTGCTGCCATCGAATACGCCGCCGCTCGCGGTGTCGAACGCTGCAGGCGAGAAGGAGGCGATGCGACCGTGTCCGGAGCTGGAGGTGACGCAGGTCGTTGATGGGCGCGACGCGCGCGATGGTCAGAAGGAGCGGACGATCAAGCTGGAGGTGCTGTGCCGCGGCAAAGGCGCGGTGCCGGAGTTGAACGAGATCCTGGTCGGACTTGAAAACGCAATCGACGGGTATCGAATCGAAGCGAATGGAATTGAAAGCAAACCCACGGTGGTGATGCAGGAGGGCGATGCGTCGACGCAGCGGTTCTACTATGGCCCCCCCAAGCCGCCCGAAGGTGGATATCCAAAGCGCGACGAAAACGGCATATACCGATTGCCGATCGAGCGAAGTTGGATGGTGACCTATACGCCGACGACCGGCGCGCAGGGTCGCGAATTCAAGCTGGCGAGACTGGCGGACGGATTGAACGCGAAACTCACTTCGCGTTACTTCTCCGATCTGGATCTCGTCGATGCGACCGACGTGGTGCCGATCGAGCGTCGCAGCCTGCTCTGGCCGATCGCGGCGGCGATTGGCGTCGTCGCGTTGCTCGCAGGCGCCTTCGTAGTTTACAAACGACGCACCAAGTGTCCAACACTCGACAGCGCGGGCATTCCGCTGCCTGACCGCGTAACGCCGCTCAGCGCGGTCATGATGCTCAAGCGCATCGCCGTCGAACAAGGCGATCTGGACGAACTCAGCCGCGCCAATCTACTTCGTGATATCGAGATGATTCACCAGAAATATTTCGGGCGCGGCAGCGCCGAATCGCACAATGGCGAGCTGATCGAAGTCCTCAAGCGCTGGTCGACTGAAGCACGACGCCGCGGAGCGATTGCAGCTGAACCAGCCGCAGCTCGCCCATCGTGACCGAGAGCGCGTTGGCTTCATCGAAGAATTCTCGCCTCCCGTGCCTCATGACCGGGCGTACATCCACATTGACGCCAAAGACACATCAATCCTCGTCGTCGGAGGCCTGTACGGCTGCAGGCGCGCCGGGGACTTGTTTTCGATGCTGTGGCGAAAGCGGGGCAGCCCGTCTCGCCTCATGACGGGTGAGGATCGAAGCATGCGCGTTCCGTAATCAATAGTGTGTCAAAACCCACATCGATGATTCACTTTCGGCGAACTGAGACATAATCTCATTTCACTATTGAAAGAAATGCCGGTGTGACGACTTTGCGGGTTCTGGAATCCCGAGTACGGCGAACCGCGTTTGAGTGGGCTAGGATATTTCGATCATGTCATCATTAACCACTCTGATTTGAATGCCACGGAACGATACTCATGTCTGAGCTTTCAAAGAACGACATTGTTGCGGCTGTTGCTCAAAGTGAAGTGTTCAAGGCCGAAGCCGCGTGTCTTGCGCGCGGAGGGTTCGAGGTTTGCCTGACACCCAGGCTGTACAAGCCACTTGAGAACAATCTTGTCCGCCTCGTATTTCCAACTCGCGTTGGCGAGGTGGATGAAGGAACGGCCGTCGGCCTGATCTGTCTTTTTGATCGCAATCAATCCCGCAACGTTTATGCGCACGCAGTCTTTGCGGGCCCGTCGTCAAACGCCTCGCTGCGCAGTCTTTACAACCCGCCGACCCAGGCCAAGCCGCAGCCGGGCGATGCCGGAAACCGGGCGATCCTGAAGTATGTGGCATGGAAGCAGGCCGCATGGACGAAGTTTCTGAACGACGAACTCGAATTGGGCACGCGCCGGGCATCGACCGTTTGGCTCGATTCCTTCTGGAAGGCCCTCGATCGCATGTACGGAGGCGGGAATCTGATTCCCGACGCGATCTAAGGCCCCCGCAATCGCAACGATGAAACACACTTTGACCAGTTTTGCCGTCTTGGTCGCCGCGCATGCAGCGGGTTGCATGCCGGCCGATTTCAATGACGCAGTCGAATATCAGATTCAGCATGACGGGGCCACTGACGCAAAATCCCAGGCCGTGGAAGGCATGCCATTCCTCCGCGTCGATGATTATCTGCTCGATCGGATGGCGGCCGTCGAGAAACTCCCGGCGAATGAGGTCCGACCGCACCTGACCGAATGCGTCGAACGAAGCCACGCGCTCGCCCTTGAGACTGCCGGGCTGGAGCTGGATCGTCTCTCCGATGGTGCGGTCGATGAGATATGGCGGGAGTTCTTTCGAGAGCGGGGTGCGTACGCCGACCGCCGCGCCGAAGTGCGGCAGCACTACGTGAATTCACTGAACTTAAGGTTCAATACGTTCATGCAAGAGCTGGCGGCGGATTCGACCGAGCAGCTTCGTGAAAAAGCGCGCGTCGTTCGAGCCGCCGCTCGATCCTCTGTGAGGGAGCATCACGGATCCGAAGCCATGATGCAGATGTTTCGGGCTTCGCATCCCACCAAGCCGGTCCCGGAGAAATTCGATGCGCCGCGGGTCAACATCTATGCACTTGGGAATATTGTGAAGGAGCCGATTCGGTCAGACTTTGATGATGGCCGCAAGCTGGAGCTGCTCGAGCGATTTGCCCCGCGCATCCTGCAGCAAATGCCCGAGCGAACCCGGTATGCATCGTCGTGCGACATGATCGGTACGGTCAAACTGCACGGCAGCCGGCGGCACGTTGAGGTTGCGGTTGAGACTGCAGAACCATCGGTCTATGCTTACGTGCGCAAGGCCGTTGTGCAGAATCGCGAGCATCCACAGCTTGTTTATTGTTATTGGTATCCGGAACATCCCCCGGCTCGTCGCGGTGACCCCGAGGCGGGTCCGATCGACGGCGCGACCGTGCGCATCACGCTTGATTCGACCCTGCGCCCGGCGATCATCGAGGCCGTTCAGAATTGCGGCTGTCATTATCGCTGCTTCGCCGCGCGCGATATGGACGACGCGGCGGCCAGGGAGTTCGGCGCCCCGGCAGCCAAGGGCCTCTCCGCGCTGACGCGCCCCGGTTCGGGCGGCATCGAGATCATCGCGGAAGACCTCTTTGATCGCCCCGATGGCGCGGGCCGTCCACCGATCGTCCTCGTGCCGGCCGCGGCACACGTGCCGGTCGGCGTAACATTCGATGATTCGATCGTGGCCGGTCGTACCGTTCTCGGGACGCATCGCTATTCACTACATCCGTATGAAATCCTGGAGAACATGCCAACCGAGTTTGGTCGCGCGAGCATGTTCGGCGCCGACGGCCTGGTTCACGACGCCGGTCGCACCGAGGGCTGGCTGCTGGCGGGCACTGGGATGCTCAGCGCGGGTCAACCCCGTCAGCGTGGCACGCAGCTGATCTGCTGGGACAAGCACGCGTTTGACGACCCCCACCTGTTGGAGACATCGCTGCGACTACCCTCGGGTTTCTGACGCCAGACGATTACTGCTGAATCGCCGAGCCTCGAATGCGATAGGTGGTCCCGCGCCAGGCGATTTCCGAACGCCCCAGGCTCCTGACAAGGGCCGCACCGAGAATAAGCAGCACACCGACACACGAAATGGGATACAGCAGCAGGTATCGGAGGCGGCATCGTGCGATGGAGAAGAAGCGGATGCTTGTAGCCATCAGCGCCAGGAAATGAAGGGCTCCGAGAATCAGGAAGACCAACAACCACGCGTGATCATGAACCGGCATCTTCCACAGCAACAGAGGCAATACGACATAGGGCGGGAGCGACCCTGCGAGAATGGACATCGCGCAAAGAAGGATCTGACCGGGGCTGAGAACACCGAGATAGATGCGCTGCCATCCGGCTGCGACTTCGCGCAAGCCGGCGTACATCCGGACGCTGCAGATGTCGGTCCCGATTGCGCTGCGAACCGACAGGCCTCGATTTCGTGCGACCCGAGCAAGCGGAACGTCTTCGACCAGAGCCTGTCTCACCGATTCATGCCCACCGAATTGAAAGTAGGCCGCCCGCCGGATCAGCAGAAACTGACCGTTGGCAAAGGCCCGCTTCGTGTTTTGATCGGCGCTTGCCCGGCCGTACCAGATCACGACCATGGCTCCGCAGAGCGGCACGAGCAGTCGTTCCCAGAATCCCTCGCTGCCGTCGCGCGGCCACAAGCTGAGCAGGTCGGCCCGGTTTTCCAAAGCATACGCCACGGCGCTGGCCACTCCGCCAGACTCCAGGCGGCAGTCCGCATCGAGAAAGAGCATCCACTCCGTGTCGGCGAGCCGTGCTCCGCACCACGCGGCGTGCGATTTTCCGTTCCATCCTTCGGGCAGCTGATCGATGCGATGCACCGCGACGCGCCGATCGCCGGCCGCCGCCTTCTCCACACCGGCTGCCGTGCCGTCGTTCGACCGGTCATCGATCACCAGCAGGCGAAGGTCGGGATAGTCCTGAAAGAGAATCGACTCGATGCACTCTCTAATGCGGCGGGTTTCGTTTCGAGCAGGAACGATGATGGTCAAGGTGGGCAGCTGTTGGCGAGCGGGCCGATTTGCGATGCGAAGACCCTCGCTCTCGATTCGGTTCATCTCGACATGCTGCCAGAGCCAGATGACAATGATCGCGGCTTGAATGATGGCTCCGGCGAACAGCAGGGTGTTATTCCACATGGAATGACTCAATCCGCCGCGGGTTCTCACCGCGACAGGGCAATCATCAAGGATCATACCATGGCCGCATTCCGTACTAGGCAATTTCCTTTCATTCGGGGAATGGTGACGCACTGTTGGCGTGGTGTGTTAGCCGGCATTGCCGTGTCATTCCTGCTCGCCGGAATCAGCTGCTCAGGTCCGCAGCCACTGTCGATGGCCATTCGCGCTACCGATGAAGACGCTTATGTACAGAGGCTCAACGCGGCCAACTACAATGGCCGCGCTGCCTTCTTCGCGTGGATGGCCGATGAGCGCCGAATCGACCTGGCGGCGATTGAAACACGAGATCGGTCTCTCGGAGAAACAAAAAACCCGTTCGATGCCTATCAGGATGCCGTGGCGGTCAGTCGCGGAGCAGTGATCTACAAATTGCACTGTGCTCGATGCCACGGCGTGGATGCGCGCGGCCGCGGACCCGCTGCCCTCGTCGACCATCCAGCCAATGATTTCCACGACTTTGGAAATCGCTTCGCCTCCACGCTTCATCGTGGCGCCCCGCGTCGCTGGTTTAAGAGCATCTCCGAAGGCTATGGCGACACGCTGCAATATCCGGATGGCCCCAGCAGGGCCATGCCGGCTTTTGGCGACAAACTGGCCCGCGAACAGATCTGGCTGGTCATCACCTACCTGCAGAGCCTCGATGCGAAGGCGCCCCGGTCCGCACCACCATCCAACAGTCGCCCATCCACCGATTCCACAACTGCGGGAGCGTCATGAACATCGATGATCAGGTGATTTTTCTTACCGGCGTGACTGGGTTTCTGGGCCATTACGTTTTTGCGGAGTTGCTTCGATGTACCAGTGCATCGGTACGTCTGCTGGTCAGCAACCCGGTGGGTGCGGCGACGGTCCTCGCCGGGCTTCTGGGTCCGTTGAATATTGATCTGGGGCCGCATCTCGCAAGCGGTCGCGTGCAGTTGACGCCCGGGCGGTTGCCCGAGAGCCTCGATCCTTCCGCTCTTCGCAACGTCGACCTCATCATCCATGCCGGCGCATCGACTCAGTTTGTTCGCCGCGCGGCCGAGCCCTACCGTTCGAATGTCGAGGGAACACAGGCCCTGCTGGATGCGGCCACGAGGGCAGGCGTTGGTAGATTCTGCTTCATCAGCACGGCCTATGTCGGCGGCATGCGCGAGGGAATCGTTCCGGAGTCCATCCTGCCGCATCCGCAGTCTACGGCCAACGACTATGAACGCTCTAAATGGCTCGCCGAAAACTCGGTTCGGGATTGGGTCGGGGCCAATCGCCATGCAACCATCGTGCGGCCATCCATCCTGATCGGCGATCGTCAATGCGGCCGGGCGACGAGTTTTGGTGGAATCTATCTGCTTGCCCGATCGGTCGAATTGCTCGCTCGAGCCGTCTCCCAGGACGCCTTGTGTGATCGTCATGCGATACCGCTTCGCATCACAGGCAATCCAGACGTTCGTCCCAATCTCACCCCGGTATGCTGGGCAGCACGCCGAATCGTCGAGCTGGCACTTTCGGATGATGAATTGAGCATTCACAACCTGGTCAATCCCTCGCCTCCGACGTCGCTGGAGATTAAGCAGTGGCTCGAAGCCTTCTACGATCTGGCGGGTGGCACGTTCACCGGCATGCACTGGCCCTGGCCGAAGCCTTCGCGCTTTGAAGAGGGCTTCTACGCCGCCGGGCAAACCGTGGTCGACTATTTCACGCGTGATCTCTCGTTTGAAGTCAGAAGCGATGGGAATGAAACGACCCTGCCGCGACTGGTGGACGCGCCGCACTTTCTGGAGTGCCTGCGTTATGCGATGGAGACGAACTGGGGCCGCGGGACTTCGCGCGCCGTTGATCAACCTTCGGCGGCACTCAACGCGGCGTGGTATTTCGAAAACTACCTGATTACCCAGATTCCGCGATCGCGCGTTTCAAAGGTCTCCGCGTTGACCGTCGTCGTCCGGTTCATCGTCGAAGGACCGAGTGGTGGCGACTGGACCTGTCGCTACGAACAGGGCCTGCTGGTCGGCGTCATGGGAAGCAGCCAAGGCGAGCAGTTCGGCTTTCGCGTTCGTCAGGATGCCTTTGATCGGATTGTTCGCGGCCGGCAACGGCTTCAGGATGCCTATTACGCAGGTGATGCCCAGATTTTCGGAGACATCCTCGCCGCTCTGAAAATGGTCCCGGTCATGGAGATGTTCCTGCAGGAGTGCCCGGTGGGAGCGGCCGCTTGAGTGCCGGCCTGACTCGCATGACGACTTATGTTGAAGAACACGTCTTGATTCCGGGCGACGGAATGAATCTCGATGGGCGCCTTGCTTATTCGGAGAATCTCCGGCCGGCGTGTACCGTGCTGATCGCCGGAGCGCATCCGCTCCTCGGCGGAAACATGTCCAACAACGTGGTAAGCGCAATTCGCGCGGGGCTGGCGGCGCTGGGGGCCGTTTCCTTGTCCTTTGAATACCGCCAACCCGCCGATGCAAGCCCAGCGGCCTGGGCCGCAATGCTGACCGAGTTCTGGCAATCGCATCACGTGAAGCACGAGGCGCAATGGCGCGACGATGCCTGCTCGGCGGCGCGGTTTCTAAAGCGCATCTGTGCTGCGCCGATGGTGCTCGTTGGATATAGCTTCGGATGCTGGGCCATTGGGGAATCAGCGGCCGCACCAGGTTCGGCCGCATTGGTCTTCGTTTCTCCCAACCCGGTAGATCATGACCTGGGCGCGATTGACACGGCATCGGCACCGTTACTGGTTATTGCCAGCGATAATGACTTTTGCTGTGCGCTGAGCCAGTTGCACATCTGGCTGGATTCGCTTCATGGCTCGTTTGTCTTTCGCACCATGAGCGGCGCTGCGCATTTTTTCCGCGGGCGGGAGTCGGAGCTGGTCGACTTGATCGCCGACTTCCTGCGAAACGCAGGCCTCATCGAGACTTGATATGGCGACCCTGTCTGGCGTTGACGCCGGCCTGACTGAGCGAATGTCGGAGGTTCTGCGGCTTCACTTCGATCCGATCCACGGTTCGCCATACTGGATCGAGTTTGCCGCGCAGCATGGCCTCGATCCCCAAGATTCCATCCGCTGCACGGCCGAGCTTGCTCAGTTGGGTTTCATGGACCAGACTGCCCTGCGCCGTCGTCCTCTGACCGACTTTATTCCGCGCTGCATTGCAAGGCACCCGGAACGGCTCATTGCCGTGCAGACCGGCGGCACACTCAACGAACCCATTTGGACCGCCTACAGCCACGAAGAATACGAAGCTGCGTTTGTGCAACCCTTCGTCGAGGCTGCGCGCTTTGTCGGCTTCCCTCATGGAGGTCAATGGCTCTATGTCGGTCCATCGGGGCCTCACGTGATCGGTCGCGCCGCCTGTTCACTCGCCCGTGCCCTCGGCGCGATGGAACCGTTTACCGTAGACTTCGATTCTCGATGGGCACGAAAGCTCCCATCGGGCTCTTTCGCCGCCGAACGGTACCTGGTGCACGTGATCGATCAGGCAATGGCGGTCATCGAGACGCAGCCGATTTCGCATTTGTTTACAACGCCGCCGGTCCTCGGCGCTCTGTCGGCTCGAATGACCCATCAGCAGCGAGATCGCATTGTCGGCATCCATTATGGCGGCATGTCAATCAGCCGCGAGAATCTTCTTCACTTTCAGCAAGACGTGTTTCCCCGCGCCGTTCACCTGAGCGGATACGGCAACACCCTCAATGGCTGCTGTCTTGAGCTCAATGTCACCAAAGGACGCGAACTCACGTATTTTCCGCACGGCAACCGTCTCGTGTTCGGCGTCATTCCGGACTCGGCCAATGACCCGGCGCTCATGCAATTTGAGCCCGGCGCGCGCGGCCGTTGCATCTTCTCAAGGCTCGACTCCACGATGCTACTGGTCAACTTCGCCGAGCGAGATGTAATAGAGCTGACGACCCCGTCGACGGTGGACGGGTTTCACAACGTCGGAATCCGAAATCCTCATCCGATTGGTTCCACGCCCTTTCAGCCTCCCACTGGAATCTACTGATTCGAGGCTCGAACTGAAACGGCTACCCCGGCGCAACCGGACGACTACGAGTATCTACATACCTCCTCGCCGCGGAGCCGGGATGCTGCGCGGACCAACCGCAAACTCGGCATGGCGCGTTTCTCGCTCAGCCAGCCGGGGTCGGCGGTGCGACGTGAGCCGGTGTCGAGCCGAACGGTGTGCCGCATTCGGGGCATTTGTCGCCCGACAGCATGAATAACAGGTAATCGCACTGCACGCAGCGCGGTTCCTCGATGCGGATGGTGAATCGCAAGTGGCACGTGGGACAGGAGGAATCGCCGGTCGGCAGGGTCTGCTTCGAGCGGCAGCCGGGGCAGGTGAGGACGATCTCCCTGGCTTCGCGATACTCGCGGGTGGCGAGGGCGATCGGCCGGTTCATGCGCGAGAGGATGATCAGGGCCAGCGAGCCGCAGGCGGTGACGAATCCGGCAGCGCCGCCGATTCTGAATATGAACTCGTCGGCATTGTTCCAGCCGGTGAAGGCGATGTAATCGATGCAGACGGCCGTCGCGATGGCGGCGGCGATCGTGCCGATACGGACCCAGCGCTGACCCGGCGTGAGCGTGGCGAGCAGGGCAAGATTGGCCAGTGAGATGACACAGGCCGTGGAAATGAGAGCGACAAACAGGCCGCTGCTTTCAACGATCTTCATCCAGATGGCGCTGACCGCCATGACCCAGGCCACCGCGGCGGCGGCGGCGCCGGCGATGCGGATCAACAGCGCCGCTTTGCCCAGCGGGGACTTGGTGTCGTCAATTGAGACGAGGCATCCGACCAGGAGCAGGCCCAAAAGCCCGGTGGCCGAAGCTGTGCCGTACCAGATGTCGGCGGTTCCGATGGCGAAGACGTTGTGGAGGAACCACGCGGGGAGCATAAAGAGGCAGAAGGTGAGGACGGTCAGTATTACGCCAACGATCGAGGCAATCCGCAGCGGCGGACTGTGTCGCGCGCGGAGAAAGCCCATCGCCGGAATGGTGCAAAGGGCGAGAAAGCCGAGGGTGAGTGCGGTGGATTCCTCTGTGTGAGGGCTGGGAAGAAGATCGTCCAATTCCCAGATCAATGCGAGCGTGAGAAGGGCGGCAACCAGCGTGGCCCACATGCCTACGAGGCCTGAGGCGCGTCCGGTGTCCTTGTTCAAAAGGAGCGAGGCGGCCATCAGGATGGCGGCACAGGCGGCAGTGACGCCGGTGGTGGCTGCGATGCGCCAGATGATATCGGAGCCGCTGGTCAGAATGGCCAGCGCGCCGAGCACGGCCGCCACGGCAAGCGACCAGATCATGACGCGCAGCAAGATCTTTCGAAGTTGCATGTGATTCGCCTCAACCGGTTCGCGCAGCAGGGAGCGGAAAAAGATCGCGCTGCCGCCGCGCTTCGCGGATGGCGGAGAGAATAATGCAATTCACCACCGTGCGCGCCGTCAAATTCGAATCTTAGCTTTCTCGCAGTTGCTGCGAGGCAGCCCGGCGCCTAACGCTTAAGGTCGAACGAGGTAGTGGACTTGGCGTTCTGGGTCTTCTCCACTTCAACCCACAATTTGGATTCCGTTGACAGTGTCTCTGGTATTGGAGCATGGGTGTGCCAGTGGTTGGGCTGCTTGGGGTCTTCGATGTCGGCCTTGGCTTTGATCGAGCCTTTTGCATCGGCTGCCCCGATCCAGAAGCGCACGATGGCGACGGTGGCGGGCTTGCCGTCGGAGGTTGTGACCCACACGTCAATGGGCGCTTCGCCACCGGCCTTGATGTCTCCTGCGTCGCGCGACGCTCGAATGGTGAGATCATCAAGGGTCGCGGTGCCCAGTTCGATGACCTCGCCGCCGTGACCGGTTGCCGGCGGGTTTGCCGAATCTCCATGGGGTTTCGCCGGAGGCGCGGCAGCCGAGTTGCCCGGACTGGGAGCCGGATTTGATGGCGCGGGCTTGCGATCGCAGCCGACGTTCAGAAGAATCGACGAGAGAAGGAAACCTGCAATAAGAACGCGATTCATGGTCAGTCTCCTTGTAGCGTTTCCGCGTTGCGCGGAGCCAAGACGGGGGATCGAGACGACCTGCCATTCAGGCCGAAGACAAGTGCATAACCGGCGGGCACGACGACGAGATTCAAAAACGTGGATGAGATCAGTCCGCCCAGCACAACGATGGCGAGTGGCGCCAGCAATTCACTGCCGGGTTCGCCTTTTGCCAAAGCGATCGGCAGCAGGCCCAGCGCGGCGCAGAGCGCGGTCATGAGGATGGGCACGAGCCGCTCCATCGATCCCTGAACGATGGCCTCGCCCAGCGTCTTTTTCTCCAAATCCATGAGGTGCTGGTAATGGTTGACGAGGAGAATGCCGTTGCGCACCGCAATGCCGAAGAGGGTGATGAAGCCGACAAGGCTGGCGATGGACACGACCGGGGCATCGTAAGGTTGATTCGAGAGACTGAACAGCGAGAGGATGTTGCCGAAGGGACGCGTCGTTTCCGTGAAAAAGACGGCGATGATGCCGCCGATCGTGGCCAACGGAAGATTCAGCATCACGAGCGCGGCCACGCGGACCGAGCCGGTCGACAGGTGAAGCAGCATGAGCATGAGCACGAGCATGCCCAGCCCGGCAATGCGAATGGTGTGCGACGCCGACTCCTGGGCCTCGAATTGCCCGCCGTAATGGACGCTGTAACCGGCCCGCTGAATGATCGGGTTGACGCGTGATTGCACCTCTGCGACGAGGTCTCCGAGGTTGAAGCCGTCGTCCACGTTGCAGGAGATCACGGCTTTGCGCCGGGCGCTCTCGCGAGCGATGAGGTTGGGTGTGCGCTCGGGGCCGATGTCGGCGATTTCCTCGAGTCGAACCGTTGCGCCGCCGGCGCCGCGAAGACGCAGCGAGCGAAGCTGGTCGATGCTGGCGCGCTCCTCGGCGTCGAGCCGGATGACGATGTCATATCGACGAACGCCTTGATTCACGATGGCCACGGTCTCGCCATAGATGGCCTGCTGCACCTGCTGGGCGGCCGATGCGGGGGTCAGACCGGCGGCGGCGAGATCCTGATGGCGGTATCGAATGGGCAGCGAGGTGACGGTGACTTCGCGATTGGCGGCGACGTCAATCGCGCCGGGCAGCTTTTTCAACTCGGACTCGATCTCGCGGGCGATTTCGCGCAGCTTGTTGAGATCGTCACCGACCACGTTGATGGCGATGGCCGCGGGCGTGCCCGACAGGATGTGCGAGAGGCGGTGCTCGATCGGCTGGCCCACCATGGTGGTGACGCCGGGTACGTCAGCCAGAATCGAGTCGATCTCGCGGCGTACCTCCTGTTTTGACGCACCTGCTGCAATGGTGACTTCAATCTCGGAACTGCTCGGCGGTTCGGCATGTTCATCGCGCTCGGCGCGACCGGTCCGACGGGTCACGCTCTCTACGCCCTTGATTTGCGTGAGTCGGGTCTCAATGCCCCGGGCCATTCGATCGCTTTCGACCAGGGATGTTCCCGGCGGGGCGAATAGAAAAACAGTGAACGTGCCCTCATTGAATGAGGGCAAGAAGCTCGTGCCGAATGTGCTGCCCAGCCAGAGCGACAGGGCGGTCACGACGACCGCGCATCCGAGCACAAATCGGCGGTGCAGAATGGACCAGCGAAGCGACGGCTCGTAGGCGCGCTTGAGCCAGCGGACCAGGAAGCCGTCGTGATGTTCACTCCCGCCGAGCCGTCCGCGCAGCAGCAGTTTGCAAAGCGCGGGCGTCAGGGTGAGTGCGACCACAAGGGAGGCGAGGATCGACAGGATGTAGGTAATGCCGAGCGGACGGAAGAAGCGGCCTTCGAGTCCGCCCAGGAAGAGCAGCGGCACGAAGACCATGCAGATGATGATCGTGGCGAAGACGACGGAACTGCGGATCTCGTTGCTTGCGTCGTAGATGACTTGAACGAATGGCTTCTGCTCGGCCATGGGCAGCAGGCTGTTTTCGCGCAGCCGGCGAAAGACGTTCTCCACGTCAATGATTGCATCATCCACCAGTTCGCCGATGGCCACGGCCAATCCGCCGAGGGTCATGACATTGATGGACAGATCGAACCACCAGAGGATCAGGATCGCGAAGGCCAATGACATCGGCAGGGCGGTCAATGTGATGATCGTGGTGCGGGCGTTGAGCAGGAAGAGCACCAGTACGATCGCGACGATGATCCCGGCGTCGCGCATGACCGTGACAACGTTCTGCACGGATCGCTCGATGAAGTGCGACTGACGAAAAACGTTTCGATTGAGGACCATGCCGGGCGGCAGCGACTTGTCGACGTCATCCAGTACACGATCGACTTCCTCCGTGAGTTGCAGCGTGTTGGTCCCCGGCGATTTTTGAATGCTCAAGACCACGGCTTCAACGGCCCGGTCCGCCGCGGTGCCGCGCCTGGGAGCGGGGCCGAGTACGACATCGGCGACCTGTCCGATGAGCACCGGTGCGCCGTTGTGAAAGCGGATCATGGTGTTCTTGATGTCGTCGGCCGATTGCACGCGGGCCGACTGGCGAATGGGGAGCTCCAGGCGGTCGACATTGGGAAGATAGCCGGCACTGGCGGTGCTGTGCGAGGCGCGCGAGGCTTCCACCACGTCGCGGATGGTCAGGCCGTAGAGGGCGAGCCGGTCCTGATGCACGTTGACCTGGTATTCGGGCAGCTCGCCGCCGATGGCGATGACCTGGGCAATGCCCGGGATCGCAAGCACTCGATTACGCAGCTCGTACTCGGCGTAGGAGCGAAGCTCCAGCGGGCTGACCTTGCGATCGGGCGAGGAAAGGGCTAGCAGCATGATTTCGCCGGTGATCGAGGTGACCGGCGTGATCTCTGCGTGGGCTCCGGCCGGCAGAACCTCGCGAACCGAGGAAAGTCGTTCGGAGACGAATTGACGGGCGCGGTAAATGTCCTGACCCCAGTCGAACTCGACCCAGACCAGCGAGAGGCCGATTCCGCTGGAGCTGCGCACGCGGCGCACGCCGGGCAGACCGTTGACAGACGTCTCAATTGGAAAGGTGACGTATTGCTCGACTTCGTCGGCGGAGAAGCCGCCGGCTTCGGTCAAAACCACGACCGTCGGCGCGTTCAATTCCGGGAAGACATCGACCGGCAGCTTCGGAATCTGAAATCCAACGAATGCGATGAGCAGACCGGAGGCCAGCACCATCAGCCCCGCGTACTTCAGCGAAAAGGCGATCAGGCGTTGGAGCATTACTTCTCATCCTCCGACGCGTGAAACGTGCCATCCGCATGGAAATGGCCGCCTTTTTGGACAGTGCCGGAGGTCGCAATCATGAGTTGATACACGCCGTCGAGGACCACCTCGTCGCCTTCCATAACGCCGCTGTTGATGACCACCCAGCGGCCGTCGTTGATGCCCAGGTCGGCGGTGACCCGGATGACATGATCGGGATCCTTGGGGTCGCGCCGGAAGATGACTTTTTCAAGGCCGTCCTGGATGACGCAGGAAAGTGGTATCGCCAGCTCAGCCTGACCGCCGGCCATGACGATCTCCAGGTGGGCTGACACGCCGGCCCTGGCCCATGGCGCGATGCGCGATGGCTCGGCAACCAGCTCCACGGTGCGTTCTTCGGGATCAGCGAGCAGGCCCACCTTGAGCGTTGCATCGATGGTGTCCTGCATGGCGATTGAGGCGCTTTTGGGAGGAACGATTCGAGCGGGCAGTGCATCGCGCAGGCGGCCGAGATCACTTTGCATGGCCCGCGCTCGAAAGCGGAGGCGATCGGGTTCGACGGTGGCCAGCACCAGATCGCCGGTTGCTACCCATGCTCCGTTGGTCAGGTCGGTCGACGCGACCACGCCGGGCATCGTCGCCTTTACTTCGATCTCATTGATCTCGCTCCAATGGGGCGCGGGCGGGTTCGCGGTCGGCTCAGGTTGGGATGTGGATTCCGACTCCGCATGGAAATGTCCGTCGAGCGGGAAGGGCGCCGCCAATTCTGCCTCGCTAAGGCCTACAAGCGTCGAGGCAGTCGAAAGCAGCAATCGGAAGCGCGCATGTGCCGCGTCATGCTCGGCCCAAACTGTCGCGCTCTGCGCCTTCAGCTCGGCCTCCTTCTCCAGGACTTCAGCAAGCTCGGCCCGCTTGGTCGCAAGCGTGTTTTTGATACCGGTGAACTCCGCCACGCTCACCGCGCCGGACGTCGCGGATTTCTCCACCTGGGCGAGCCGCGATTCCCAGAGCGTGACGCCCTCGCGAAGGATCTCCTCGTGATTGCGGTGGGCTGCCAGCAGGGCCGGCGCCGCCACTGCCCTGGCTTCAATCTGACGAATGGAGGCGATGGACTGGTTGAGATTCTGCTGGAGTTCGCGCCATTCAGGAGAGGCCAGGCGATAGAGCGGCGTGCCGATCGAGATGGTTTCGAACTGCTTGACCAGCAACTCCACGCGTCCGGACAGCATGGTGCGGTATTCGCGGCGGGCCTGCGGCTGAAGCTCGAACCGACCTGGGACGCGCAGGGAGTCGGCGACGGTGCGGGATTCGACTTTGGCAAAGGTGATTCCGAGGTTGCGGCGGACCGATTCGGGC